>WQXJ01000014.1 GCA_009784895.1 Micrococcales bacterium
ACCAATATGGGCCCGGGCACCGAGTTTGCCGTTAGCCATCATGGGATACCGGTACAAGTTCCCCACCTGGTCAACCCCCAAAACCTCGCCACGACCATCACGATCCATATCTGGCGAAGCCATGATCTGGCCGAACGGCGTCACCGGCGCTGGGCCGGGGTCAACGTAGGCGGCAATTTGGATCCAGGTTGACTTCAGGCCTAGTTTGGAGCGGAAGTCGGTGGTCTTGAGTGTGGCGGTTTTGCCGTTGGAAGCGGTGGCCACTATTTGGCGGGGCGAGCCGCCGGCCGTCTTGCCGCTAGCACCAATCTTGGCAACATCTGGCAAACCGAAAGCCTTGGCCATGGTGGCCTGGGAAACCGTCTCGGTCCACGAACGGTAGTTGGCCGGGGTGGTTGTTTTCATGGACCAGGAATCTGCCACTGACCTGGTGTGGGCCAGTGGGGTGCCTCCCCAGACGTCTTCGTTGTTTTCGGTCCGGCCGGCCGAACTGGCGTAGTAGTAGGTCGTAACCAAGGCGCCGGAAGAGTTGACCACGGCGTTGCCTTGGGTCGAGGAGGTTGATGTGGCGTTGACCGCGGCCACCCACTTGCCGGCCGAGGCACCAGGTTCGAGCTCTTTGTCTCGTCCGGTGTAAACCTGAGACTGGGTGGTCGAATAGACATTACAGTTGCAGGCTGATTTCAGGCTTTGCTGCAAAGCGTAGGTGCGGGCGGCGACAGCCTGGGCTTGAAGGGCCGCCGGCGACCAGCTGGCCGGAACCTCGGCCACGCCGTAAATGTAGTCTCGGGCCAGCGGCAAGTTGGCTACTACGTTGGTTTTACCGCCAATGTTGGTGACTTCGATCTGGCCACGACCGTAGCCTGATTTCGAAGCGGCACCGGCCACTGTTACATAACCGCCTGAAGACCATTTGAAAATGGCCGTCGCCCCAGTCATCGAGCCAAAAACTGATCCTCTGGCAACCACATTCGAGCCGGACACCGACAAGCTCACCACTTCGCCTTTGACGGCGTTCCTAGTGGTGGCGCCAACTGTGACGGTGCCGGCACCACCGGTGAAGGTGATTGACGAAGACGATGTTGCCAGCTGAACCCTGATGTTTCCGCTGGTCTTGGCCGCCACTTTGGTGCCGGTGTAGTAGTAGGCCAGGATTTGGGCCGCGCTGCGTCCGGACAGGGCCTGGGCTTGGGCGCCCCACTGGGACATGCCAACGCCGTGGCCAAAGCCGGATCCGCTGATCTTGAAACTGGCTGGGGCAGCCTGGGCTTCGATTGGGGGCAGCGGGGGCGCGACAACAAGGCCTAGCCCTAGCGCAGTGCTGGCCAATGCGGCCAGGGCAATTCTGGGTTTGCGAATTCTTGGGGAAGTGATCACGGTAGTAGCAGCGTCTTTCCGGTTGTTTGGCGCGCCTCCAGGTCCCGGTGGGTTTGGACAGCCTGGTTCAGGGGTCTAACCGCGCCGATCGACACCGCCAGCCTACCTGATCTGACCAGGCCAAGTAGGCGTGACGCGCGCCTATCCAACTCTCCTGGCGCGCTGACGTAGTCATTCAGCTTTGGGCGAGTTAGGTAGAGCGAGCCGTGGGAATTGAGCTCTTGAGGATCAAATGGCTCAACCTGGCCGGAACTGCCGCCAAACAACACCACCAGGCCGCGCCGTTTGGTCAGGGCCAAAGAAGCGTTGAAAGTCTCGCGGCCAATCGAGTCGTAAACCACATCGGCACCTTGTCCATCTGTCAATTCCGCGACACGGGCGGGCAGGTCCAGGCGGGGCTGTTTCATTGTGCCCATAACCACAATGTCCTTTGGGGCAACCCCGAGCCTGGCCACCGGCTCGATTTTGGCGGCGCTGCCCACTACAGCGATCAGCCTGGCGCCGGCCGCAAGAACCATTTGGGTAACCAATTGGCCCACCCCACCGGCCGCGGCGTACAACACCACGGTGTGGTCTGGGCCAACCTTGAAGGTGTCTTCAGTCAGATAGTCGGCGGTCAAGCCTTGCAACGCCACGGCGGCAGCGGTTTGGCTGGAGACATCGTCTGGCAGGGCAAACGCCTGGTCGGCGTCAACCAGGGCGTATTCGGCGTAGGTGCCAGTGACTGAGTCGGTCCAAGCTACCCGCTGGCCAACCCTGGCGCTGGCATCAACCCCGGCCCCTTCGACTAGGCCAGCGCCTTCGCAACCTGGCACATGTGGAAAGGGCATCTGGTAAACGCCGGCTCGGCGATAAGTGTCGATGAAGTTGACACCGGCGGCCTCGACTCGCACCAGCAGCTGCCCGCCTTTGGGCTCTGGAATGGGGATGTCGGTAAAAACCATGACCTCGGGCCCACCGGCCCGGGCCGCCTGAATTGCCTTCATGGCCACACAATGCCACAGGAAAAACGACGCGGCGTGGACCTTTGGTGATGTTTCACCGGTCCACGCCGCGCCGGACGTAGGAAGAAAACGGTTACCTGTGCACAACCATCTTCAGCGCCTGGTTTTGGGCTGCGGCGCTAAAGACTTCATAGGCGTGTTCGAACTCGTCCAACGGGAAGTGGTGAGTCGCCAGGGCGTCGACCTTGAGTTGGCCGGCGGCAATTAGGTCAAGCATCATTGGGCCTGTGGTCATGTTGACCAGGCCGGTAGTGATGACGACATTGGCTGTCCACAACTTCTCCATTGGCAAGGAGACCGGGGCGCCGTGTACGCCCACGTTGGCCACGCGGCCGCCGGGCTTAACCAGATCCCAGCAGGCTTCGAGGGTCACCGGAATGCCGACGGCCTCGATCATGACGTCGGCGCCATCGGCCCCGACAATAGCCTTGACCTGGGCTTGCCAGTCCGGGTCGCCGGAATTAACTGCATGGCTGGCGCCAAAGCCGGCCTTAGCACTCTCCAGGCGGTTGTCATCCATATCAACGGCCACAACCTGCTTGGGGCCATGCAACCGGGCGGTCAGCATAGCGGCCAGGCCAACCGGGCCGGCGCCAATCACGACCACTGACTGGGCGGCGGCGACTGCGCCGTTGACCACGCCAATTTCATAGCCAGTTGACAGAATGTCTGAGCACATCACGGCCTGGTTGTCCGTGACGCCCTCTGGGAGCTTGAACAGGGAGAGATCGGCTAAGGGAGTGCGCACCATCTGCGCTTGAGTGCCGTTGATGCGGTGGCCTAGTTGCCACGAGTCGCCGCCCATGACCTGGCACTTGGAAGTTAGGCCTTTGCGGCAGTATTCACAGGTGCCGCACATGGACATACAGCTGACAACGACGCGGTCGCCAACTTTGTGGCTACGAACTTGATCGCCGACCTCCAACACGGTGCCCACACCTTCGTGGCCCAGGACGGTGCCGTCGGTGGTCTCCGGCACGTCGCCCTTCAAGATGTGAAGGTCTGAACCGCAAATTGTGGTGGTGTCGATCTGGACAATGGCGTCCAAGGGGTCGGCTAGTTTTGGATCTGGAACAGTCTCCCAGGCCATCTGACCAGGCCCGTGGTAGACGAGTGCTTTCATCCTCGAAAACCCTTTCATATGGGATGTTAGTGCTGAAATTTCTGGCGCCCGCTGGCGCCAAGGTCACAATATGCCTTTTTGTGAAAAAGGGCCAGTATTGGTGGAAAACCCTTAGCGTTGTTTGGCTGCGGTCCCAACCGAACGGCAGCCGGGCCTTGTTTTCTAGGGCCGATGCCGCGCCGTGCGGCCCCAAAAGAAAAGGTCACCTGGGGCCGGGCACCAGCAAAAAAGGCCCCGGTTCCCCCTGACGGGGCCGGGGCCGGTGAGCTGGACGTCAGTAGCCGGCGGCGTGGTACTTAGCCACCACCTTGGCCGGCACCCGGCCGCGGGTTGAAACCGGGATTCCGTTCGACGAGGCCCAGGCGCGCACAGCAGCTGGGTCAAAATCGTCATGCTGGCGCTTGGAGGGTCGCAAGGCGGAACGATGGGTGCCTACCTTCCTCCCGGCCGCCACGTACTTGTCCAAAAGGCCGCGCAACTCAGCTGCGTGGTCCGAGTTGAGATCTATCGTGTAGATCTTGCCGTCTAGTCCAAAGTTGACTGTGGATGTGGCCGGCGTTTGGTCAATATCGTCGAGTAGTTCGACAACTACGCGTTGCGCCATGAAGAGGTCCCGTTCTAATTAGTTGGTCGTGTCCTAGACACCTTTACACAGCCAATATACCCAATAATTGGCCAAGTAAGATCTTCAGCACCATAGCCGAGGGATAGACCATGGCGTAACCGAGTGCAACCCGGGCGTCAGCATTGGTCTTGGCGTTAGCAAATGAGAGCACGGCTGGTTGGGTTTGAACGCCGGCCACCATGCCGGAAAGGCGCGTTCCGCCAATTTTGAAGACTTGTCGCATCACAACGAACATCGAGGCCCCCATGACACTTGTGATGACCGCGCCGAGCAGCAGAATTCGCCACCATTCACCGGAAGAAAAGGCTAGGGAAATCTGAGTCCCAGCGGTCAAGCCGGCCTGGGCCAGGAACAGCAGTAAGCCCAGTTCAGAGATGGCTTGGGCCGAGCTGGTCGGCATGGTTAGGACAACTGGTCCACATCGCCGTAGCCGCCCAAAAATGAGCCCAACTATCAAGGTGCCGGCGGCCGCACCGAGTTTGAATGTGTTCGCCCCAATCGGCACCGGAATCAGGCCAATGCCCACGCCCAGAGCCAGGCCAAGGGCGAAGCCGACCGGGTTGATATCGGCCAGGCCGCGCACTGAATCTCCGAAGAATTTCGTCAATGCGTCCATTCGTTCGCGTGATGCAGTTACCCGGACTCGGTCACCGGTTTGCAGAACCAATGAACCCCGAGCCACCATGTCGACATCGCCTCGCCGCACCCGAATGATGCGGGCCGAATACTGTTCCTCTAGGTCGAGTTCGGCAATGGTGCGGCCAGAAAGCATTGGGTTGGACACGGTGATACGCCTAAAGTCCAAATAGCGGCGGTCTTGCTCTAGGTTGTGCGATGACAAGTGACCCAGTTCCCGAGTTATCGCAGCGGCGCAATCCTTTGACCCAACCACAGTCACAAGGTCATCGCGCCGCAATACATCATCCTCGCTGGCGGCCAGGATTGGCTGGTGTTCACCGTGGCGCACCCGGGCGAATTTGATTCGACCCTCGTAGCGTTCCTCTAAGCCGGCGATGGATGGCAGCGAGTCTGATTCGACCCTAATTGTGCGCGAAACCAACGGGGCCGGTGCGTCAGTGTCGCGGGAGGAGACCCGCAACGCCATCTGCGCCACAATCAACATCCCCAGTACGCCAAAGATGTAGGACACGGCGTAGCCAACAGTGGGTAAAGCCTGGTCAGCCAGGGGCAGGGCACCGGTGGACGCGGCCAGGGCCGGGGTGTTGGTTAGCGCCCCGGCGAAGGTGCCGGCGGCCACCCCGCCAGGCAACCCCAGCAGCCGGCCTCCGCCAAAGGCCAGGCCAGCGCAGGCCACGAACATGACCAGAGTGGCCAGGATTGGCCGCCAGCCGTCGCGTATGGAGGCGAAAAAGTTTGATCCGCTAATCACCCCAACGGTGAAGGTGAACAGGACCAGGCCAAAGGTGCCCAGAATCTCAACCTGGTGGGATTGGCCTGCTTCCATCACAAGGCCCATTGAGGTGGCCCAGGCGGAAAAGCCGATGGCGACGAAAAGCACGGCGGCAGCCGCGATGGAGATGCCCTTGATGCGGATCTCGCCCAGAACCGAGCCCAAACCGACCATTAGCATCATGATCAGCACGGGCTGGGACATCAAAAAGCTGGCCACATCTCGCACCCTTTGTAGGATACTCTTCAGCCAGTTCGGACCAGGTCGTCTCATAGATGGCGTCCACATTGTGGACGCCGCTCGCGGCTGTGGCTTGTAGGCTCTAGGATTGCGGCCATGGAAAAACTGACCGTGGTAGTTACCGGGCGCGTGGTCTAACGCCGCCGGTTCGCCACGCGCTTGCCCTCCAGCCTAAGCTAGCCGGCCGGGGGGTTTTTTCTTGTCCGCCTGGCCCATCCGAAGGAGAAAGCAGATGACACCAACGCAGCCAACGCAGCGCATGACCGGCGCTGAGGGCATCGTCAAAAGCCTCGAGGCGCTCGGTGTTGAAGTAGTCTTCGGCATCCCCGGAGGCATGATCCTGCCCACCTATGACCCACTGTTTGACTCCTCGATCCGCCATATTCTGGTGCGTCACGAGCAGTGCGCCGGGCACGCCGCAGTCGGTTTTGCCGCTTCAACCGGGCGGGTTGGCGTCTGCATCGCCACCTCTGGGCCGGGTGCCACTAATTTGATGACTGCTTTGGCGGACGCCAATATGGATTCGGTTCCCGTGGTGGCTATTACTGGCCAGGTGCCGTCTGGGTCCATTGGCACTGACGCCTTCCAGGAATCTGATGTGGTTGGCGCGACCATGCCGCTGACCAAACACTCCTTCCTGGTCAAGGAGAGCGAAGACATTCCGGACACTATTGCCGCCGCTTTTCATTTAGCGAAAACTGGCCGGCCCGGACCGGTTTTGGTCGACATCACCAAATCAGCCCAAGTGGCGGAGTTTGATTACCACGAGCCGCGCCGCCCGCCGCTACCCGGTTACAGGCCCACTATCAAACCGCATATTGGACAGCTGCGTGAGGCGGCCGAGGTTCTTTCACGTGCCACCAGACCGGTGGTGCTGGCCGGTGGCGGCATTATCCGGGCCGGCGCCGGGCCCGAGCTCGAGGCTCTAATCGCCACCACCGGCCTACCTGTGGTTTCGACTCTGATGGGGATAGGTGTTCTGCCGGACCGCCATCCGAACTATTTGGGCATGGGCGGTATGCACGGTTCTGTGCCAGCCGTGGTGGCGTTGCAGCGGGCCGATCTGATCCTGGCCGTGGGCTGCCGCTTCGATGACCGGCTAACCGGACGTTTGGATACCTTTGCCCCTGAGGCCACGGTGATCCACGCTGATATTGACCCGGCTGAAGTTGGCAAACTGGTCAAGGCCCAAGTTCCGCTGGTCGGTGACGCCAAAGCCGTATTGGCTGGGTTGAAACAGCGGGCCGAAGCCTGGGAGAAACCCCTGGACCTGGGCGACTGGTGGCGCCTCCTGGAGGACCTGCGCCAGCGCTACCCCAAGGGCTACGACCAGCCCAGTGATGGCATGTTGGCGCCCCAGAAGGTGGTCGAGCGCATCGCCGCGCTCAGCCCGGACGATTCGATTTTCGCCACCGGCGTTGGTCAACACCAAATGTGGGCGGCCCAGTTCTTGGAGCATAAGGCGCCGCGCACTTTTCTCAACTCCGGTGGCTTGGGCACCATGGGTTACGGCGTGCCAGCGGCTATGGGGGCTCAGGTGGCCAACCCGGACCGCACCGTTTGGGCGATTGACGGTGACGGCTGTTTCCAAATGACCGGGGCGGAGTTGTCGACCTGCTCAGTCGAGTCGATTCCCATCAAAGTTGCCTTGATGAACAACTCATCCCTTGGCATGGTGCGTCAGTGGCAAACCCTGTTTTATGGTTCGCGCTACTCCAACACCGACCTGCATACCGGCCCGGATACACGCATGATTCCAGATTTCGTCAAACTGGCCGACGCCATGGGCGCTGTCGCTCTGCGCTGCGATCGCGATGACCAAATTGACACTGTGATTGAACAGGCCTTGGCCGTGACCGACCGGCCGGTGCTGGTTGACTTCCACATTTCTCGCGATGCCATGGTCTGGCCCATGGTGGCGGCCGGCGCCTCAAATGACGACATCCAGTACGCCCGCGGCATTGCGCCCGAGTTCGACCGCGAGTAAAGGAGCACCTTCATGTCATCACATACACTTTCGGTCCTGGTTGAAAACAAACCCGGCGTCCTGGCCAGGGTGGCGGGGCTGTTTGCCCGCCGCGGCTTCAACATCAATTCCCTGGCGGTTGGACCGACCGAACGACCCGGGGTTAGCCGCATCACAGTGGTGGTCGATGTTGAGCAGCTTCCGCTTGAACAGGTCACCAAGCAGCTCAACAAACTAATCAACGTGCTCAAAGTGATTGAGCTGGAAGGACCAGAAGGTTCGGTCCAACGCGATTTGCTGCTGGTCAAGGTCAAAACGCCGCCGGAAAGCCGCTCCGCCGTGACCCAATTGGTTGACCTGTTCAGAGCTCACGTAGTTGACGTGGCGGCCGAGACGATGGTGATTGAGGCCACCGGCACCGAATCCAAGCTGGCGGCCATGCTGACCCTGCTTGAACCCCACGGCGTGGTTGAACTGGTCAAGTCCGGCACCGTCGGTATTTCCCGCGGCTCGAAAGCCATGTCGGAGCGGGCCAACAAGAAATCATCCAACTAGAGGTACCAAAACACAGTTAAAAGGAGAAATCAGTGGCAAAGCTGTATTACGACGATGACGCGGATCTGAGCATCATTCAAGGACGCAAGGTTGCGGTGATCGGCTACGGCTCACAGGGCCATGCCCACGCCCAAAACCTGCGTGATTCCGGCGTCGAAGTCCGGGTTGGCCTAAACGCCGAGGCTCCCGACCGCGACAAGCCCGTGGCTGCCGGCTTCACCGTCGACTCCCCAGGGGAAGTAGCCGCCTGGGCCGATGTCATCATGATGTTGGTCCCAGACCAGGTGGCCCGCCACGTCTACGCCAACGAGATCGCCCCCAACCTGGCTGCTGGCAACACTTTGATGTTTGCCCACGGCTTCAACATTCGCTTCGGCTACATCAAGGTGCCCGATGGCGTGGACGTCGCCATGGTGGCGCCCAAGGGCCCTGGGCATTTGGTCAGGCGGGAGTTCGCTGACGGCCGCGGCGTGCCGGTACTGGTGGCGGTCGAGGTCGACGCTACGGGTCAGGCTTGGCCGCAGGTGTTGTCCTATGCCAAGGCCATTGGCGGCCTGAGGGCTGCCGGGATTGAGACCACCTTCTCCGAGGAAACCGAGACTGATCTGTTCGGTGAGCAGGCAGTGCTATGCGGCGGGCTCAGTCACCTGATTGAGGCTGGTTACGAGACTTTGGTCGAGGCCGGTTATCAACCTGAGATCGCCTACTTCGAGGTCTTGCACGAAACCAAGCTGATCGTCGACCTGATTTTCGAAGGCGGTTTGGGCAAGATGCGCTGGTCGGTCAGTGACACGGCCGAATACGGCGACTATGTCTCTGGTCCGCGTGTGATTGATGACCAGGTCAAGGCCAGGATGAAAGACATCTTGGCTGATGTGGTCTCTGGCGCCTTCGCCACTCGTTTTGTGGTTGATCAAGACGCCGGCGGCTCTGAGTTCAAGCGTCTGCGCTCCGAGCAGGCCAGCCACCCAATCGAAGCCGTGGGCCAGCAGCTGCGCCAGCTTTTCGCCTGGTCCAAGGTCCAAGACGACTTCGAAGAGGGGCCTGGCGCCTAATGAACAGCCAGCTCGACCTGGCCGTCATAGCCGGGGATGGCATTGGCCCAGAGGTAGTCGAGCAGGGTCTTAGGGTGTTGCGGGCGGCCTTGGAGCGCGAGTCGCTGGAGGTCAAGGCGACTGAATACGACCTTGGCGCCAAGCGTTGGCACGCCACTGGCGAGACCCTGCCGGCAGACGAACTGGCCGCCATCGGCAGGCACCAGGCCATCTTGTTGGGCGCCATCGGCGATCCGACTGTGCCCAGCGGAGTGCTCGAACGCGGTTTGCTGCTCAAGCTGCGCTTCGCCCTTGACCAGTACGTTAACCTGCGGCCGGCTAAGTTGTACAACGGCGTCTCATCGCCTTTGTACAAGCCCGGCGCAATTGACTTCATGGTTGTACGGGAGGGCACTGAAGGACCGTACGTTGGCAACGGCGGCGCTATCAGGGCCGGCACGGAACACGAGATCGCCACTGAGGTCTCGATCAACACTGCCTTTGGCGCCTTGCGCACTATCGAATACGCCTTCGAGCTGGCGGCCAAACGTGAGCGCCAAAAGCTCACTTTGGTCCACAAACACAACGTCCTGGTTCACGCCGGACATTTGTGGCAGCGCCTGGTTGAGCAGGTCAGCCCGGCATATCCGCAGGTCACAGTCGACTATTTGCATGTCGATGCGGCCACAATTTTCATGGTCAACGACCCGGGCCGCTTCGATGTGATTGTGACAGACAATCTCTTTGGCGACATTTTGACCGACCTGGCCGGTGCTGTGGTGGGCGGCATTGGTCTGGCGGCCTCCGGCAACATCAACCCCGAGGGTCGCTTCCCCTCAATGTTCGAACCAGTCCACGGTTCGGCACCAGATATTGCCGGACAATCTAAAGCCGATCCAACCGCCACCGTCCTGTCAGTTGGTCTGATGCTGCGGCATCTGGGCCATCAAGCTGCGGCGCTGCGGGTCGAACAGGCCGTTGCGGCCGATCTTGCTTTCCGCGGCACCGCCAGCCGCTCGACTGAAGAAGTTGGCGATTCACTGGTCACCTTGGCCACCTCAGCCCCCTAGGAGGAAACGACATGGCAGAGCTAACTACTGCCGCCGGCCCCAGTTTCGAGCTGGAGCTAACGGCCAAACCTCTGCCCCAAGCCGAGCGAGCGGCTGTCATGACCAACCCAGGCTTCGGCTCAGTTTTCACCGATCACATGGTCAGGGTCGACTGGGACAGCCAAAGCGGCTGGGGTGGTCACCGGGTGGTAGCGAACCAACCGATCTCGCTTTGGCCGGCGGCGGCAGTCCTGCACTACGCCCAAGAGATCTTTGAAGGCCTCAAGGCCTACCGCTGGGATGACGGTTCGATTAGAACCTTTAGGCCCTGGGCTAACGCCGAACGTTTTGGACGCTCGGCGCAGGCCTTGGCTTTGCCGGTGCTCGATCCGGCCGCATTTGTCGCCTCACTGGAGGCCTTAGTGCAGGTGGACGGGGAGTGGACACCCAGTGGCGACGGTACCTCGCTGTACTTGAGGCCGTTCATGTTCGCCACCGAGCCGTTTGTTGGAGTCAGGCCTGCCCGCCAGGTGACCTACCTGCTAATTGCCTCGCCGGTCGGAGCCTATTTTGCCGGCGGCCTGGCGCCGGTTTCGATCTGGATTGACACCGTCCACCACCGGGCGGCCAGGGGCGGTACCGGTGCGGCCAAATGCGGCGGCAACTACGCCGCCTCGCTGGTCAGCCAGCAATTGGCAGCGGCCAACGGCTGCGACCAGGTGTTGTTCCTAGATGCTGAGACCGAGAGCCACCTCGAAGAGCTGGGTGGCATGAACGTAATGGTGGTGACGGCAGCGGGGCAGGTGTTGACCCCGCCGCTGGACGGTTGCATTTTGGCGGGCATTACCCGCGAATCGATTATCCAGCTGTGCTGCGAGCGCTCCGTCGAGGTCCAAGAACAAGCCATTCGCCTGGACTGGCTGCTCGAGGCGGCGGCCTCAGGCGAGGTCAGTGAGGTCTTTGCCTGTGGCACAGCGGCGGTGATCACGCCGGTGGGCCGCCTGGCCGGTGAAGGCTTCGAGATCGAAGTTGGCGGCGGCGAGATTGGGCCGCTAACGCTGTCGCTCTACCAAGAACTGACTGACATCCAATACGGCCGGCGCCCAGATACCCGCGGCTGGACCCACCGCCTGGCCTAGCGTCGTAGCCTTCACATTCCGAGAAGTGCTAGTGGAATGACGGCCACACCGTCGGAGCGCCGGTACGCGTGGGCGCCGGTGTTGATGACAATCTTGTCGGCTAGTCGGTCTCTGATTTGTTGGTGGAGCCAGTGAAGGTGGCGAACGTCGCGATCGGTGACGGTGCCAGCTAGCTTGATCTCGATGGCTACGACCCGACGGTCATCACCCTCCACTATGACGTCGACCTCACGTGGCCCGCGTCCATTGTTAACGCGAAGGTGGCTGACGCTTGCACGTTGGGCCTCGGCATAGACCCGAACGGATTGGACAACAAGAGACTCGAAGAGCGCGCCCAGCCAGGTGCCCGTGGCGGCCGATGGCGCGGAACCGTCACCCATGAGCAGGGCGGTCTTTTTGACGCCAACTAGCCGCGCGGCGAGGGCAGGGTCGACCAGGTGGTGTTTTGGTGCGGCTGCCAGCTTTTTCAACGGGTTGAACGACGGGTGCCAGGCTTGAAGTGGTTCAAGGATGAAGATGCGGCTGAGGTGGTCGCGGTAGGTATCGGCTGTGGTCCGGGTTGGCTTGCTGTCCTCTCCGGGCGTCGCCGCGTCAAGAATCGTCGAATACGAGGCGGTGCCTGCTGTAGCCGCCGCGTAGGCGGCAAGCCAGGAGCGCAACACGCTTGACCTGCGAACTGTGATGCCGTTTTCGGGTAGTTCGTGGTCGGCGATCCGTGCAATGTAGGTGTCAAGCTGGTCGTCTCGGAAATCCTGGTCAGGTAAGCGCCGGATGCCCGGAAACCCCGAAGCCAAGATCTCATCGGTGTAGTCGCTCAGCGTGAGAGGCGAGGAGCCCTCCACTGGCCGGGCTTTGCCGGCAAGGAGTTCACGCAAAGACACCGTCGGGCTGACCAATCCGCGCTCGGCGATTGACATGGGGCGCATCCGAAGGCTCACAATGCGTGCCGCGCCCGAATGGATTCGTACGCCAGGGTCTGCTGAGGCTGATCCAGCCAGGATGAACCGCCCAGGTGTCCAGTCGGCGTCGACTGCCCGCCTGACGGAGTCCCACACGCTGGGAACTAGCTGCCACTCGTCGACAAACACAGGCCCGGGGAGCGCTGCAAGTAAATCCTCATTCGCCTGCGCCGCCGCCCGCCGTTCGGTCATCGACAGGTCAACCACGGTTGCCGCCCGCTGGGACGCTGTTGCGGTCTTGCCCACACCTTTCGCCCCTTCTAGGGCAATAGCCGCATGTCCCTGCAGCCAGCGATCCAGCGTCGTATCGACCGCGCGCCGCGTGTATCTCATGCCTGCAATCTAGCAGATTTGCGCATCCCTACTATGAAGATTTCCGCATTTCTATTAGGAACATTTCCGCATCCCTACTATGAAAATTTCCGCAGCCTGAGACTCACGGTTTGTCTTTTCGCCTGTGCCGGGCGGCCAAGAGGAGCGCGCCTATGAGCAGTGCCGCAAGTGCGACGAGTCCCGGCAGGAGCAGATTGGAGCCGGTAAAAGGGAGAGCTCCGCGGGCGTCCCCGCGGGCTTCTGGGCAATCGCCACCTTGCAGAGTTACTTGTACGTCGTAGGTCAGGATCTTGGAGGCTTGACCCTGGTTCTTGCCGGTTGTGATGGATTTGGGGAACTCGTAGATCAACGAGAGTTGTTCGGTCTGGTTCTTGCCCAGGGGGATGGTGACCAGGTCATACTGGCTGCGCCAGGCCAGGTCTGTGAAGCGGATGGTGCCGCTCTGCCCGGCCAACGTCCAGCGGATTAGCGACATCTGGTCGAACGGATCGTCCGCGTGATTAACCGTGCCGCCGGCGACATCGGCCTTGGCGCCTACCAGGCTGACGGTTAGAGTCCCGCTGCAAGGCCCACAGTTTGTGATGCCTTCCTCGCGGTGGATTACATCACCGGGAACGGCCACCGGTTCCCCGTGGAACGAGCTGGTCGCCTGGCTGTACTCATAGGACCCGGACCAGTGCAGGTGCATGGTGGGCCCATCCCAGTGGGCGTCCAGCGCGGATGGAACCGGTGTTGGCGGCGGGGCCGCCAACACCGGAACAGGGGCCAGCCAACCCGCACACACCAATGCCAGCAACAAGGCGCCAAAGGAGGGTATGACGCCCCGCCAGCGCCCGCCTTTGCAGGCGGGCCTGGTCAAGGATCTGTTGCTGGACACTGGTGTGAGCTGGGCTGCCTAAGTTCTAGTTCTAGGGTCTAGCGGAAGTTGCCAACAAATGGCTCGCGCGTTTGTTCCAGACTGGCCACGACCTGGTCCAGATCCAAAAGCACCGACTGGGCGTAGTCCCTGTCCTGGTGGTTGCCATCAAAGGTGACGGACATGATGAAGCAGACGTTGAAGTCGGTCCCGGTCAGCGCTGCCCTGTCAATAACTGGGATCAGTTCGCCACTGGGGTAGACATAGTCGTAACGGGCATCTGGTCCCGAACCTTTTCCGGCTTGGAGCAGAGCCACCGGCTGGCCGGTGGTGTCAACCGGCACCGGCGTGCCATCAATCAGAAGCCAGAAAACCGGGTCCGTCAGGGCCGGATCGCTCAGGTTAGGCAGGCCGTTGAGCTTCAGTTCAGCCACCATGTTGTCGCCATCCAAAGCCACCTCGAGCGGCCACACGGCCAAGACCCGGTCACCGGGAACCATGTTCCACTCATCGATGTTGGGAATGCTATGCGCCAGGTAGTTGGTTGGGTCAACGCTTGGGTCAACGTTCGAGTCGCTGCCGCCACAAGAAAGCCTCTTGCCGGCCAAACTAGGCTCACTGTTGGCCAACAAGAACTTGACTGGCTCGGTCTGGTCGGTCCGGCCACTGTTTTCCGGTGTTGAGGGCGCCGGCTGGCTCGGCGTGTAGTTGCCACCGGCATCGACGGTGCCGCCAGTGGAGATGTCATAGAAATAGGCGTGGTGAGCGCTGCTGATGTCCAGATTGCCGGCCGTAATGGTGCCGCCGCCAACAGTGGTTGAGGCCGACCAAAGGGCCCAAGTGCCGCCAGCAGTGAGTATTGCGGCGCCGGCGGCGATGGCGACTAGGCCTTTGATGCGGCGCTGGCGCCGTGCATTGGGGGTTTTCAATTCCTTCTTACCTTTCATTTTTGTGTTCAGGGACCAAACTGGCCGCCTGTGTAGGGCACCGAGGGGGTGGGGCGGGTGCCGGTGCCATTTTGGGTTGGGTGGCGAAGCTTGCAGCGAAGCGCCAATTGGGCGTCCGCATTGTGGGACCGGCGCCGATGGCGAGGCCTCCAGCGGGGGGAGGAACCGTCATCGGGCGGGGTTACTTACTGAAAGTGGCCAATCCCCGGGGTCCGTACCTGTGTCAAAGTGACAGGAGAATCCTGGATCTCCAGCAGTTTGGTCAACACCAGGTCCCTGTTCTGTGTGTCGGGGTCGAAGCGAGCGCCCAGCGCCACACAGACGTTGTATCCGGCAGCGCCCGCGCCCAAGCTGGTCTTGGTCACAACCGGGATTTCCAGACCGGTGGCTGGATCAACATCCCTGCTGCCACCTGGTTGGCTGTCAGCCTGGAGCAGGATCGAGTACGAGCCGCCTTGGTCGGTTGGAATCTCGGTTTTGATGCCGTCTGTCCAAACAGCAAGCTCTATGTTGTCTAGACCATTTGTGGTGTTGAGGCTAGGTAGACCCAGAGCCAACTCGGCCACCAAGTTGTCACCCTGGAGGGCCACCTCAAGTGGCCAAACAATGGTCACGCGGTCGCCGGGAACCATATTCCAGGCCTTGATGTCGTCAATCGGATGGCCGTGCCGCCAGATCGGATCACGGTCGCCCGGAATGTGACCCCAGTGCGGGCCAGTGCCAAAGCAGGGTAGCTGGTCCTCGTTGACGCGTGATCCGGCCATCCAATGCATCACAGTTTCGGTCTGGTCCGCCCTGGGAGAGAAGCTTTCCTGGTAGACGTTCCACATGTTGTAGGCGCCGCCTCTTGAGACGTCAAAGAGCTGGGCGTCACCGCCACCCAGCTCGAGGTTGCCGGCGGCAACGACGCCTCCACCAAGACTGGCCTGATCCGACCAAAGGGCCCAAGTGCCGCCAGCCAGCAGAAGAGCCACACCGGCCGCGCCCGAGACAAAGCCTTTGACACGCCGTTGGCGCCGAGTATTGGGGGTATTCAATTCCACATGCCTTTCCATCGCGCGGTCAGGGGCGGGTCAACGCCATTGTTTGTCAGGCAGCGGCGCTCAGAGCGAAAGTGGGACCAGGCGTCCACATTCTGAGATGGCAGCCGATGGCGAGACCCCCAACAGGATTGCGCCAAAGCACAGTGTCGCGGCAAAGAGGCTGGTGGGCGCGCCGCCCGAGTGTCGCGGTTAGGAGGTGGGTTCGCCTTCGCGGCGGGATTGTGCGAAGGCTCGGTGTCGCGGTAGATGTGTGAATGCTCGGTGTCGCGGCAAAGAGGCTGGTCAGCCATGCCATTCCAGCGAGGCCGAGGTTTGACACAGTGGGGGATTGTGCGAAGGCTCGACGTCGTGGCAGAAGTGTGTCAATGCTCGGTGTCGCGGCAAAGAGGCTGGTGGGCGCGCCGCTCGAGTGTCGCGGTTAGGCGGTCGGCTCGTCTTGGCGGCGCCGGCGACGGCGGGCGGCTAGGAGCAAGACTCCGGTCAACAGGAGGACCGCGGCGGTCAAGCCGGGGACCATCGGATCAGACCCAGTGAATGCGAGGGCGCCCTTACCGCCAGGGCCCCCAGGACCGCCGGGGCCCGGGCTGGTCGTGGGACTGATTGTGGGGCCGGAACAGGGTTGGCCCTGAACGACGAATTGAACGTCATAGAGCAGGATCTGCGACGGGGAACCCAGGTGCTTGCCCGTGGTCATGGCGTAGGGGAAGTCGTAAGCCAGCTTGACCTGCTCGGTGGCGTTCAGGGCAATTGGGATGGTGGCCAGGTCCATTTGGCCAGCTGCGGCCACATCGGCAAAGCTGATGGTACCGGTCTGCCCGGCCACATCCCAATGGATCAGCGACATTTCCTCAAACGGGTCACCGACGTGGTTCTTGGTGTTGAAGGCGGTAATGGTGCTGGCGCGAATCATTGACACCGTTAAGGTGGCGTCACATGGTCCGCAGTTCTGAACGTTCAGCGTGCGATGGACTAGGTCGCCGGGCACGGCGGTGACTTGACCGTGGAAGGCGTCGATCACGACGTACGTACGGCTCATACCTTGCCAATGCAGACCTTTTGTCGGGCCGTCCCAGTCAGACACGACGATTGAGGGGTTGGGCGTGGCCGCAACCGGTGCCGGTGCGGCCGTCGCAATTAGGCCGCCGGCTATCGCCAGTCCGGTTGTTAGAGCAACGACTGCCAGGGTGGTCAGTTGGCGGGTGCCGAGGCGCATCAGTAGTCTCCTCCGGCTCGATGGCGCGGGCCAGCGTGTTCCGCGGGGGCGGCCGGAGGCCCTTGACCAACCAAAACCGGTGCCTCTTGTTCGGCATTGGCTTGAGGCCGGGCCTGACCCGGCGAAGCGGCAGCATCGCCAGGGCCCTGGTCATTGGCGTTGGTTGGGTCCGCACCAGTTGGTGTTGCCTGGTCATCAAGACGGTCACCGCGGCTGTCCTGACGGCGGCCAAAGAATTGCCAGGCGCCATATCCAATTAGGGCAACGCCAAACAGGACCACGGCGGTTCGTTTCTCGCCGCCGGCCCAGTTGGTCAAATAGCCCAGTTTGGGCAGTTTGAAAAGCAACTTGCCGCGAATCTGTTTTGGGTAAACTGGCGGGTCATCAGCCCCGTTATTGTCCCCCCTGGTGACGAAGTAGCTGCCGTCTTTGCCGTCACCATAGCCAATGATCCGGTGAGTGATCAGGCTCGGATCGTCAGGCTCTGGCAAGAAGGTGACAATGTCGCCCACCTTCAGCTTGTCGGGGTCATTAACGCCGCTGACAATCAATAGATCACCCGGCTTGAGGGTCGGTTCCATGGAACCAGACAAAACCGCCAGGGCCTGGCCGCCGGTGGCCGCCGGAACGGCGACCACCGTGACGGCAAGAGCACACAGCAATACCAGCAACACTGTGCCGATCACGGCGATGGCACCACGCCAGAACCCGCCCTTTGGGGCGGGTCTGGCCAGGTCGTTGTTGCTGGACACTGCTGCTACCTGGTAGTTAGAGGATCACCAGAAGTAGTGTCCGATGCCCGGTTCGCGCGTCTGCTTCAGCGTGATGTCTACATTTTGCAGCGCACCGAGGATCCGGGTTGCGTGCATCCGGTCCTTGACAGTGTCCCCATCAAAGGTGACAGCCAGGACCACGCAGGCGTTGGCATTGCCGGTGATCGTGGTGTTGGTAACGACCGGAATCCCGGGATCGTTTGTCCCATTGGGTTCGTTGTCCGCCTGCAGTAATGCCACCAGCTGGCCGGCAGCATTAACCGCCGAAGCCTGGTCACCGTCGACCCAGACGTCGAAAGTTGGGTCAGTGAAATACGGGGGCAGGGCGTTTAGGGCGGGCAGGCCGTCGAGCGTCAGCTCGGCCACCAAGTTGTCACCCTCAAGTGCAACCTCAATTGGCCAAATCGCCACAATCCGGTCGCCCGGAACCATATGCCAATCGGCAATAAAGGGGATGTCATGAGCGTTTTCCGTGGTGGGGTCATGGAAATACGAGTTGTAGGGGGTCCAGCAGGGCAGCTGGGCCGTGCCGCCAAGCAGGGCCTGAGACAGGAACCAACGTGGGTGGTGGGTCTGGTCTCCACGAGCTGCCGAGATCCTCGGGGTGTAGACGCCTGTTGTCGGGTCAATTGTGCCGCTGGTGGAAATGTCGAAGAAGTAGGCATCGCTGGGCGCGCTCAATTCGAGGTTGCCGGCGGTAATGATGCCACCGTTGACGCTGTCCGAGTCCGACCAGAGAGCCCAGGTGCCGCCGGCCAGGAGAAGAGCAGCGCCGGCCGCGCCGGCGATCAGGCCCTTAACGCGCCGTTGGCGCTTGTTTCGATCGGTTGTCATTTGAGTTGTGCCTTTCTGGGTTATGTGCCAGGGGCCGCACCGGCCACCTGCATTTCATACGGGTGGCCGGGTTAGCCCGGCCGGATGAGCTCATGGCTCACCAAGATTTTCGTGTCGACGGAGCCGGCGAGGGGGGTAATCGCGGGCCAATCCGCCCGGGCCTGCTGTGGTCCCAAAGGTGTGCCAACCTCGACCGAGGCGCTGGCGCCAAAACCGGCTGCCCGGTTGGGGTCTTTGGTGATCTCCAGGCAGTATTCGAAGCTGTCCCGCCGATCCGTCCATGAGGTGGAGACCAGGGGCACATTGGTGGTGGCTTCGGGTACCCCACTGTCCTTGCAGTATCCGCCGCGCGTTGTCCCGTTCGACGGGTACCAACCCAGGATCACGCCGGTGCCATTGAAAGCAGTGTCATCAATGGTGAATTGCAGGCCGACGTTGCCATCGGCCCTACCCCACAGTGTCACCAGCATGTAAAACGGCACACCTGTGTCTTTGACGCCGTCCAATTCCCCGACGGTCACTACAAACCCAATTGGGTCGGCCTTGTTGGTGTTATCCACCACTTCATATGGCGCCAAGCCGTCGTATCGGGAACCGGAAAACCCCACCTGGCCCTGGCCAACGCTGGCGCCTTCCAGTTGTGTGTCGTCCTGCCACAGACCTGAGGCCAGCTGCGAAACACCCAGGGTGCCACCAAGCAACAGGGCTGCTACGGCGGCCCGAGCTGCCCACCTGCGACCGGTCATGGTGCCCACCCCGCACCGGAACGCACCTGCTTGACGGTGACGGTGAGATCGGGCAAAAGCTTGGAATCCTGGGCGATAGGTAGCCGTGCCCTGGGGTCGACGTAATCAAAGCCGGTTTGGCTGTCCCAGGAAACAGTCACCACCAAATGCCATTCCAGATCCGTTGGCACGGACCGATCAGCGGAGGATGGCCCGCGGGCGTCGGGGAAAACATGCTGAGCGGTGCCAGAGGTCCCGATCGGCTGTTCGAAGACGGTACCCGCCGCGTTCAACGGCACCGTAACCTCGTCGAGTCCGCCACCGGCAGTCCAGCGGTAGGTCTTGACCTGGTAGGTGGCACTGACACCAGGGGGGAGCTGCGATGAATCCCAACCGGGCTGCCAGGTGAGTTCCAGGTCAACATCAAGGTTGTCGCCGTCGATGTAGGTTTCGACGCAATAGTCGATCTCCAGGGAGTCGCCTGGACGGTCAGGATTGTTGAGCCCACCCTGGGCCAAGAAGGTTTTCAGGCTGGGCAAATCCGGACCCTCTCTAAGGAGGCTCGCGTCTTTCTGGCCTAGATCTGCAGTAGTTTCCTGCCACGTCACGGGATCGTTGGTACAGGCCCGTGCTGCCAGGTCACCGGCCTGGATGGTGAAGCCATTGGCGTGAGTGTCATTGTTCCACAGGGCGCTGGTGGTGTAACCACCAGCCAGGGCGGTCACCAGCAGACAGGCGGCTCCTAGGCCCGCGGCCAGCCGGCCGGGACGGCGCTGGAGTGTGCGGCGATGTCGAAAGGCGGCGGCTTGCTGGATTTGGGCATCATGCCGGGTGGCGATGGTCAGTCCGCCCCAGGGGTCGCCTTGTTCTGGGACCGGCGGCGGTTGCCAGGTCAAGTTTGGTGCCGCCACCGGGGGCGGTGGGGTGGATACCACGGTCGCGGTGGGGACGGGGACCGAGCTGAGGTCATGGTCCTGGGCTGGCCTGGGCAGGACTGGTGCCGCCGGTTTGATCGCTCTGGGTTTGGCTGGGCGAATTGTGGTGGAGCGGGGCCTGGTGCGCCAGGCTGGGGCCGCCAGAGCGACCATGCGGCGTGAGGCGTTTGCGCCCTTGGCCCCGGTCACTGGGCGTTGCTTTCGACTGGTTGACTGGCCGTTGGGCTGAGGCAGGAGGCGGTGTAGCCATGCGGCACCACGTCGTTGGCCAGCACCGGCACCGACGGGAATTCAGCAGTAGCCGTGGCCTTCAGCCACTTTGGCAGGCCATAGGCCCCCGCCAACTCCTTGGCGTAGTCCGGGCCTGAGTCCTGGTCCAACGCTGGGCGACATTGCCACATTGGACCGCCGGTGGTCGGATTGACCACATTGACCGTGCCACCTTGGAATTGCAGCGCACCCCACTGGCCAGTGTTGGTAATGGTGTAGCGCCAAACCACTTTGGCATTGCGCGGCAGCCCGTTTACTTGGTCGGGATTGTCAGAGTTTTGCAGCAGACGTCCCCGGGCTACGCATTCGGCAGGTTTGGCCTGTCCCGGCGGGCAGAGGTAACCGTCAACCTCAAGGTTAACCATCCGCTGGCCATAGCCGCCGCCGGTGGCTGGCACGGTGGCCAAAGCGGCGGCGTAGAGCTCTTCAATGGCTTGGCAGGTTTGACGCGCCCCAGAGCTGTCGGCACCCATCCAGGCGGAATCGACCGCTTGGCGCAGCTCGACCTGGGTGGACTGGGAGGTTGACCGGGCCAGGACTTCACCCATGGCCTCGATGTTGAACAAAACCCTGTCTAGGTCGCCTTGGCTAGTCACCGAATCGCAGCCAAGACCACTGGGGGGCATCTGGAAGGGCTGGTCAACCAACCCACCGACACCAGCCGAACCAAATTGGTTGTTGGTATTGGGTGTTACTGCACTTGGCGGGGGCATCCGGTTGGTGCTGTTGCTGGGTTTGGGCGCCGGCAATTCGGGCGGAGCGGGAGCGGAATTGTCGACAGGACCAACGGACTGGCCGACGGCGTCAGTGCCGTCCTGGTCGCCAGCATCGCCCATGGCCATGCCGGACTGAACCAGCAAACCCACTGCCGCCAGAACGGCAATGGCTCCAAACTTTGAGGCGGTCCAGGGGAACCGCCCCATTTCCTTGCCCATCGCACCTCGGTGGGGATATAGGGGATAGTTCGCAGAGCGGTTCCGCGCTGGGCAGTTAAGCCCTGCGCCAAACGAAGACAACGCTAGCGCATTTAGGGTCTGTTGCTTAATGTGGCGCCGTTCACAGTTACTCCTGCCCTACGAAAATAGGAGTTTCTACGTATAGCTAAGGTTGAGACCAGCCCAATCGCGCCTTGCCCAACCCCAAATGCGCGACTTGCTGGGGGCCGGTGGGCCGGGCCACAGCTCAACCACTCGCCTTGACCGCTTGGAGACTTGGCGTATTATGACCGGGTGCCCATAACGGTGCTGATTATTTGCTAGCGCGCTGCGGTTTGCCCCGGCGCGCAACCTCCTGTCGCCTTGGCGGGAGGTTTTTTGTTGCCAGGACACCCCGACAGGGCCAAGACTCAAGGATTACCTCATGAGCCAGTTCCACGTCTACGACACCACTTTGCGCGACGGCGCCCAGCAAGAAGGGATGAATTTGTCCGTGGCGGACAAACTCGAGATTGCCGCGCTGGTTGACCGCTTGGGCGTGGGTTACATCGAGGGCGGCTGGCCCGGCGCCATTCCCAAGGACACTGAGTTCTTTGCCCGGGCCAACAAAGAACTGCGCTTGGCCAACGCCCAAATGGCGGCTTTTGGCGCCACCCGTAAGGCCGGCGGCACCGCCGCCTCAGACCCACAGGTCAGGGCCCTACTTGAAGCCGAGACCCCGGTTGTCACGCTGGTAGCCAAGTCAGATATCCGCCACGTTGAGCGGGCCCTGAAGACCACGCCAGAAGAGAACCTGGCCATGATCACCGACACGGTGACCTACCTCAAGGCCCAGGACCGGACGGTTTTCCTGGACTGCGAGCACTACTTTGACGGCTACCGTTTTGACCCGGACTACGCCCTGGCCTGCGTCGACGCGGCCACCCAGGCCGGCGCCGATGTAGTGGTGTTATGTGACACCAATGGTGGCATGTTGCCGCCCTGGATCAGTCAGGTGGTGGCCGCCACCGGCGCCAATTCCGGCGCCAAGCTGGGCATTCACTGTCACAATGACACTGGCTGCGCTGTCGCCAACTCACTAGCGGCCGTTGAGGCCGGCGCCATGCACGTCCAGGGCACCATCAACGGCTACGGTGAGCGGACCGGCAACGCCAACCTGGCCGCGGTCATACCCAACTTGATCTTGAAAACCGGGGTAGACGCCATCGGGCAAGCCAAGCTGACGGAGCTGACCGGCATCTCCAATGCTGTCTCCGAAATCACCAACATCGCACCGCAGGCCAGGGCGCCCTATGTGGGCTATTCGGCCTTCGCTCACAAGGCCGGGCTGCACGCCTCGGCCATCCGAGTGGACCCGGATATGTACCAGCATTGCGATCCGCAGCTGGTCGGCAACGATATGCGCATGCTGGTCACCGAAATGGCCGGGCGGGCCTCGGTTGAGCTCAAGGGCCGCGAGCTGGGTTTCGAACTGGCCGGCAACAACGAGGTCCTGACCCAGGTGACCAACCAGGTCAAGGACCTAGAAGCGCGCGGATACACCTTCGACGCGGCCGACGCCTCCTTCGAACTGCTGCTGCGCCGCGCCCTGGGGTTGCTGCCCAGCTATTTCGCGGTCGAGTCGTGGCGGACCATTTCTGAGGCCGCTGGCGCCATCGGTGTGCCGCCCGATGCCGGCTCCCGCGCTTCGGCCGCAGGCGTCAGCGAGGCCACGGTCAAGTTGCATGCCGGGGATAGGCGGATTGTTGCCACCGGCGAAGGCAACGGCCCAGTCAACGCTTTAGATGCGGCCCTGAGGTTGGCCCTGATTGAGGTCTACCCGGAGCTGGCCGGGATCGAGCTGGTTGACTACAAGGTCAGGATTCTGGACACCTCTCGCGGCACCGATGCGGTCACCCGGGTTTTGATCGAATCAACTGACGGCAGCCGGGTTTGGCGGACGGTGGGGGTGGGCCCCAACATCATCGAAGCCTCTTGGGAGGCCTTGACCGACTCGGTGGTCTATGGCCTGGTCCAAAGCGGGGTCGAGGTACGCTAAGAGGGTGTTTGGCAGCACGTTCGAGGACGCGGCTCAACCTTTTCACGCCACGTTTTGGCTGGTGAACGCTTCGCATCCAAGGTCCGCGATACGACTTGTGGTCAAATGAGCGCTTCGAACTTTGGGCAGTACAAGGCTCCCGGCGGCAAACTGGTTTCAGTCAGCCTGATTGTGGCGGCTGGCGGCTCGACCATCGACCGGCTGGTGGTGGCTGGGGACTTCTTTCTTGAGCCCGACGAGGCCTTGGGGCGGATCGAAGGCGCCCTGGTGGGTGCTGATCTGACCGAATCCGCTGCGTCGTTGGCCAAACGGATCGAAGCCGCCCTAGACCCGGACGATGCGCTGATCGGTTTCGATGCCCGGTCGGTGGCCGTGGCTGTGCGGCGTGCCCTGGGCCAGTCCTCGACCTGGGCGGACCACCAGTTCACCCTGATCGAGGACGGGCCGCGCCCACCGTTGATGCATATGGCCTTGGACCAGGTCTACGCCGAAGAATTGGCGGCCGGGCGGCGAGGTCCAACCCTGCGCTTTTGGCAATGGGGTGCCAACGCCGTCATCATTGGTTCCTACCAGTCTCGGTCAAACGAGGTTGACCTGGCCGGGGCCGAGCGGCATTCGGTTGAGGTGGTGCGCCGGGTTTCCGGCGGGGGAGCGATGTTCGTAGAACCTGGCAACACCATCACCTATTCGCTGGTGGTGCCCACGTCCTTGGTTGACGGCATGAGTCTGGTCGATTCCTACGCCTTTTTGGATGCCTGGTGCCTGGGGGCGCTGCGATCACTGGGCATCAACGCCACCTACCAGCCCATCAACGACATTGCCTCACCGGGTGGCAAAATCGCTGGTGCGGCCCAAAAACGCTTCGCCAATGGCGCTGTGCTGCACCACGTCACCATGGCCTACGACATCGACGCCGCCAAGATGATGGAAGTGCTGCGCATTGGCCGGGAAAAGGTCTCTGACAAGGGCACCAAATCGGCCGCCAAACGGGTCGACCCGCTGCGCTCGCAAACCGGTCTGGCGCGCGCCGATGTCATTGATGCGTTCACTAGCCACTTTGACCAGCTGCACGGGCTGGAGCGTTCGGCCCCCACCGCGGCCGAGCTGGCCCGCGCGGCCGAGCTAGTCGAAACCAAGTTCGGCACCGAACAGTGGCTCAACCGCGTGCCGTGAGCCCGGCTCTAGCCGCCGCCCCCACCAGCCCCACCACCCGCCAGGTTGAGCCCTGGCATGAAAAGGCCGGGACGGGCCGCGGAGCGTCGTCGCGCGCCGTGTTTTGGGGCGATCCCGCGCATCGCCAAAAACACATGCCCGGAGCCAATCCCCGACTACACTCCCCGGCCCGCCCCTCAGCTCGAGGGGGTGGCCTTGGCGTCGCACCTCTAGTTCGCCAGGTTGAGCGTTGGCATGAATGACGACGCCACGCAAGAGCGCGCCATCGGGCGGCGGGTTGTCGCCCTGGCGGTGCCAGCGCTAGGCGCCCTGGTGGCCGAACCGCTGTTCGTGCTGGTCGACAGCGCCATTGTGGGGCACCTGGGCAAGGACGCGCTGGCTGGACTGGCGCTGGCGGGCACCGTGCTGAACACGGTGGTTTATCTCTGTGTTTTCCTGGCCTATGCCACCACGGCCAAAGTGGCCCGGCTCTTTGGCGCCGGGGACATTGGCGGTTCGGCCCGGCTTGGACTGGACGGAATCTGGCTCGGTTTTGGCTTGGGGCTGATCTTGATGGTGACCGGCTTTGCCACGGCCGGGCCAACCCTGCGGGCATTGGGCGCCGAAGGTCCGGTGCTCGAAGCGGCCTTGGCCTATTTGACCTGGTCGTTACCCGGTCTGCCGGCCATGTTGGTGGTATTGGCGGCGGTCGGGGTGTTGCGCGGTTGGCAGAACATCAAAGCCACTATGGCGGTGGCAGTGGCCGGCGCTGCCGGCAACGCCCTGCTCAGCTACCTGCTGACCTGGCCGTTGGGCCTGGGGATTAGGGGTTCGGCCCTGGCAACTGTCCTCACCCAGTACGCCATGGCGGCGGTGTTGGCCTGGCTGGTCATCAAAATGGCGCTGGCGCATCAGGTCGGCTTGCCACCAAAGCTGGCCGGCTTGTGGGGTTCGATCAAGGCCGGCGCACCGCTGTTGGCGCGCACGGTCTGCCTGCGGGCCGCCATTTTGCTGACCGTCTGGACGGCCACGGCCTTGGGGCCCGTCGCCCTGGGTGGCCACCAGATCGTCAACTCTCTTTGGGCGCTGGGGGCCCTGATAGTTGATGCCCTGGCCATCGCCGCCCAGACGCTGGTTGGGGCCGCCCTTGGGGCCGGCTCCGGTAGGCAATTGGCCCAGGTCAGCCGGGCCGTGACCCGGCTCGGCTGGGTGGCCGGAGCGGGCGTTGGATTGCTGATCGCGGCGCTGGCGCCGTTCTTGCCCAAGTTGATGACAACTGATCCGTCGGTGCGTTGGGCTGCGACGGTTGGCCTGTGGGTTTGCGCCGTGGCCATGCCGATTGGCGCCTACGCTTTCATTCTTGACGGCATTTTGATGGGCGCGGCCGATGGCGTTTACCTGGCCTTTGGCATGTTGCTGGCCCTGACGTTGTACACCCCGTTGATCATGGCGATCAGAGCTTGGGCGCCCAGCGGGGCGGCCGGGCTGGCCTGGTTATGGGTGGCCTTGGGTGGTTTCTACATGGCGCTGCGTTGCGCTTTCTACGCCCCGCGTGTCCGCTATCTCTTGCGCCGTGCCGCCGCCGCGTAGGGCAGCCTATTCGCGACCAATCGAGGCAAATGTGGCGCCGGTCAGCCGGGCTAGATCATCGGCCGAGACTTCGATATCCATGGCGCGGGCACCAGCTGAGACCAAGATGGTTGGGTATTCGCAGGCCGAAACGTCAATTACCGTGGTGTGTTGATTACGCTGGCCAATTGGCGAAATGCCACCAACGATGTATCCGGTGGCGCGCTCGGCCGCGGCCACTTCAGCCATAGTGGCGCGTTTTGTGCCAACGGCTTGAGCCAAGGCTCTTAGGTCAAGCGAACCGCTAACTGGCACAACCGCGCAGACCAAGCCCTTGGGAGTGGTGGCCATTAAGGTCTTGAATACGCGTTTTGGATCGACGCCCAAGGCTCTGGCACTTTTGACTCCAAAACTGCGTCTGGCGAGGCGGTCGGCTTCAAAGCGGCGCAGCTTGTAGTCAACGCCGGCTTCCTGTAGGGCTATTAGGGCTGGGGTGCCACTTGGACGTTTGGTCAGAACCAACGCCAACCAACTCCTCCCATTCAGTCAACAGTGACGAATCAACTCCAGTAACGACCGCTTCGAGCCAGCCGACAATCGGTGCGAGCCCCTTTCGCGCCGTTGCGGGTGTAGAGCGGTCAAGAGCATGATACGCGTCTGTCAAGTAGCGCAAAAGACCTCCTTCGGTTCGTACCACCCCGAATCTTGATACGAACTCGTGGAACGTCATTGCTCCTTCCCGCATTAGCCGAACAATCGACTTCGGTTCCAGTTGACTATCATCTACCCAAGGGTGGCCTTGGCGGTAGACCCTCATTGCAGCCTCTAACATATCCTTCAGCGGTTCTGGATAAGTTACCTGGTCAAGGGCGTCCATACGCTCGTAGTAATCCCAGCCTTCGGCCTTGATACGGGCCAGGGTTTCGGATTTGGCCGCCTTCTCCTGGGCGATCAGAATTGCCTTGGGTCCCTCCAAGGTGGCCTCAAAGCAGCTCACCACATCCAAGGCATAGCTGTCCGAATCGGGGTCGAGCAGCTCAATGGCCGCCAGCGCGAATGGCGTGAGTGGCTGGTTCAATGCGAAATCGGCCGGAAGATGCGCTGTTAGGCGAATTCTGGGTGGTTCGGAGTGGGCCCCGGAGTGGGTCACCAAATCACCGGATTTGAGCGCCCGGTAAACCCTGGCGCCTTGGCGCAGTAGCTTGTTTCGCGCTGCTTTCGGTTCGTGGTTGTCACTCAGCAAGTTGTAGGCCGCTTTGACCGGATCACCCGGGCGCTCGAGCAACTGCAGGGCCATGGCGGCGGAAAAGCGCATTTGAGAGACAAGCTTCTCCGGTTCGGCTTGTTTGAGCTTGTCGAGGGTTTGCTGTGACCAGGACACCTGGCCCTTTGGCGCGGCCGGAGTCTTTTTGGTTTTGCGGCCGGTGGCTTGAGCCTTGGCTTGGGCTTTCATTTGCTCGATGGCGTGGGCTGGGGCTTGGACAATAACGTGGCCGTCAGAGTCGTAGCCGGCCCGGCCGGCACGTCCGGCGATTTGATGGAACTCTCTGGCTTTGAGCCGGCGAAGGCGGCGACCGTCGAATTTGACCAAGCTGGTCAGTACGACCGAGCGAATCGGCACATTGATCCCGACCCCAAGGGTGTCGGTCCCACATATCACCGCCAGCAGTCCCTCACCGGCTAGGCGTTCCACCAGGCGCCGGTAGACCGGCAGCATGCCGGCATGGTGGACGCCAATGCCGCGGCGGACCAGTTTCGACAGCTGCTGGCCAAAGCCAGCTTTGAACTTGAAGTCGCCCAGGGCCTGGCCAATTTGGTCCTGTTGGTCCCGGCCAATCAACGGCAACGACAACAAGGTGCCGGCCGCCTCAACGGCCTCACGTTGTGTGAAGTGGACCAGGTAGGCCGGTGTGCGGTAGGTCTTGATCAGCTCGGTGACCAGCTCAGGCGTGCGCAACAGCTCGTATTCGTAGCTCAGTGGCACCGGCCGGGGCGCATCAGTGATGGCGGTGACCGGCCGGCCGGTGCGGCGTTGAAGGTCTTGTTTGAAGAAGCTGACGTCTCCAAGGGTGGCGCTCATCAGCGCAAACCGGCTGTTGGTCATTTCCAGTAGTGGAACCTGCCAAGCCCAACCGCGATCTGGGTCGGCGTAGTAGTGGAACTCATCCATCACCACCGTCTCGAAACCAGTGGTTTGGCCGTGGCGTAGGGCCAGATGGGCCAGCACCTCGGCCGTGCAACAAATGATGGGCGCCTCAGGGTTGACCGAGGCGTCGCCAGTCATCAGACCCAGTTTGTCTGCTCCAAACCAACTGGCCAGGTCAAAGAACTTCTCTGAAACCAGCGCCTTGATCGGTGCGGTGTAGACCGCCCGGCCGCCTCGCTGGACCGCAAAGGCCAAGGCGCCAGCCGCCACTAGGGACTTGCCCGTGCCAGTCGGGGTCGACAAAATCAAGTTGTCATCGGTGGCCAGGGCCATGACGGCCTCATCCTGGTGCGGATAGAGCTCATAGCCCAGGTCAACCGCCCAGGCCAGGTAGGCCTCATAGAGCTGGTCCGCCGTCGCCTCTACCGGGACACCTGGCCAAATCACCCTCCCAGACTAAGGTGTCACGCCAAACCCGGGAGCCGGCATCGGGCATGGTGCCAAAGCCCGGCCCACGACGCTAGCTTGAGGCTTGGCGTTTTTGGATCTTGGCCCATTCGTCGCGCAGACCGACGGTGCGGTGAAACAGCCTGGGGGAGTCGGGGTCAGCGGCGAAGTAACCGAGCCGTTCGAATTGGACCACTTGGCCTGGTTCGACCTGGTCCAGGGCCGCTTCGGCCTGGCAGCTGGTCAGAATCTCGACCGAATCAGGGTTGAAATCATCGAGTACATCGCCGGTTTTGTCGCCCGGGACCTGGGCGGCGAAAAGGTGGTCGTAGCATCGGGCCTCGACCGGCACGGCGTGGCCAACCGAAACCCAGTGCATAGTCGATTTGACCCTGCGCCCATCTGGGGCCGAGCCGCCGCGGGTGGCTGGATCGTAAGTCGCGTGGACCTCGACCACATTGCCGGCGGCGTCCTTGACCGCCGATGTCGCGGTGACAAAGTAGGCGCCGCGCAGCCTAACTTCGCGGCCGGGAGCAAGGCGGAAGAACTTGGGCGGCGGATCCTCGGCGAAATCCTCCGCTTCGATGTAAAGCTGGCCTGAAAAGGCGACTTGGCGGGCGGCATCGGCCGGGTTTTCAGGGTTGTTGGGGATTTCGAAATGCTCTACCAACCCACGCCCGTCGGGGCCTTTGGGCCAGTTGTCGATCACCAGCCGGATTGGGCGCAGCACCACCATGCGGCGCAGCGCCGTCCGGTTCAATTCCTCGCGGATGAACCATTCCAGCTGTTCGATGGCGTGGCGAGAGTTGGTTTTTGACGTGCCGATGGCGCTGCAAAAGCGCCGTATGGCGGCTGGCGGGTAACCGCGTCGGCGCAGGCCAGACAGGGTAGGCATACGTGGGTCGTCCCAACCGCTGACCTTGCCCTGATCGACCAGCTGGGCTAGCCGCCGCTTCGAAGTGACGGTGTGGGTCAGCTCCAGCCGGGCAAACTCGAACTGCCTGGGCTGGTCGTGTGGCAAGGTCAAATGGCTCAAGAACCAGTCGTAAAGCGGCCGGTGGTCCTCGAACTCAAGCGTGCAGATCGAATGGGTCACCCCTTCTATGGCATCGGATTGGCCGTGGGCCCAATCGTAGGTCGGGTAGATGCACCACTTATCACCGGTGCGGAAATGGTGGCCGCGGCGAATCCGGTACATAACCGGGTCGCGCAGCTGCATATTGTCTGCCTGCATGTCGATTTTGGCGCGCAGGACCTTGGCGCCATCGGGGAATTGCCCGGCTCTCATTTGGCGGAACAGCTCGAGTGATTCCGTTGGTGGCCGCTCGCGGTAGGGACTGTCCACCCCCGGCTGGCCAAAACCGCCACGGCCGGCGGAAATGGCTTGGGCGTCTTGCTGGTCAACGTATGCCAGGCCACGTTCGATCAGTGATTCGGCCCAGAGGTAGAGCTGATCAAAATAGTCCGAGGCGTGCAGCACCTGATGCGGCTGGTAACCCAACCAGGCGATGTCCCGCAAAATCGATTCGGCGTAGGCGGCCTCTTCAGTGTCCGGGTTGGTGTCGTCAAAGCGGACATTGCAGATGCCGTCGAACTGTTCGGCCACAGAAAAGTCGCTGACAATGGCCTTGGCGTGGCCAATGTGCAGGTAGCCATTGGGCTCGGGCGGGAATCGAGTCTGGACGCGGCCGTTATGTGAGCCGTTGGCTATTTCGGCCCGAATCGAATCAGCTACAAAGTCGCTGGCCTCGGGTTTTGCCGGCTCGGTCATGATGGCAAGCTTTCTGCCAGAGCCCGCAGCCGGGTCAGGCAAGAGTCCTGACCCAGCAGCTCCATCGACTCGAACAAGGGCGGGGAGACCTTCTGGCCGCTGATGGCGGTGCGGATTGGGGCAAAGGCAACTCTGGGTTTGAGCTCCATAACCTCGATCAGGTCTTGGCGCAGCGCGGCCTCGATCTGGCTAGCCTGCCAGCTGGCGCTGGGGATGGCCTCAAGCGACCCGATGGTGGCGGCCAGGATTGGCTGGAGGTCGCCTTTGAGCGAGTCGATGGCTTCCTGGGCGAAAACCAAGTCTTGGTCTGGGGTGTACAAGAACTGCAGCTTGGCGGCGGCCTGGCTCAGTGTGGTCAGGCGCTCTTGGATCAGAGGTGCGGCCCCGGTCAGCCGGTCGGCTGGGGCTGCCTGCCAGCCGGCGGGCCCCTGGCCGGCGTGGGCCCAGTGCTCGGCGATGCGCCGGGCCAGTTCCTCCGGTGGCAGTGCCCTGATGTAGTGGCCGCCGAGCCAGTTGAGTTTGTCGAGGTCGAAGATGGGGCCGGCCGGGTTGACACTGGACCAGGCAAAGCTGGTGATGAATTCTTCCAGGCTGGCCACTTCTTGGTCCGGGTGGACCGGCGGGTAGCCCATCAGCTGAAGGAAGTTGACTAGGGCCTGGGGTAGATAGCCTTGGGCCTGGAACCAGGTCAGCGAGGCCGCCGGGTTGTTGCGTTTGGAGATCTTCGACCGGTCGGTGTTGCGAAGGAGCGGCATATGGGCGAAGGCTGGTGGCTGCCAGCCGAGCCAGCGGTAGAGCAGCAGGTGCTTGGGCGTTGAGCTGATCCATTCCTCACCCCGGACCACATGGGTGATACCCATGAGGTGGTCGTCGACCACCACGGCCAAATGGTATGTCGGGAAGCCATCGGCCTTGACGATGACCTGGTCGTCCGGCGGCGGTGCCGTCAACTGGCCTCGAATCAGGTCAGGGAATGACAGCTCGACATCGTCTGGAATCCGCATCCGGATAACCGGTCGTGGGCTAAACCCGGGTAGACCAGCCCGTTCCTCGCGGGTCCGGCCCAAGCAGAGCCGGTCGTATCCGGTTTGCGCCGTTCTCGAAGTGGCCTGTTCGACGCGCAGATTCGCTAGCCGGGCTTGCGAGCACCAGCAGCGATAGGCCTGGCCCTGTTCCAAGAGTTGATCGACAAAGGGCCAATAGGTCTCTAGGCGCTCAGACTGGCGATACGGGCCAACTGAGCCGCCGACATCGGGCCCCTCATCCCACTTCAGGCCAAGCCAGCGCAGCGTCTGGATAATCTGGGCCTCGGAGTTGGCGTCGTAGCGGTTCTGGTCGGTGTCCTCAATCCGCAAGACCAGCTGGCCGCCGCTTTTCCGGGCGAAGGCCAGGTTGAACAGGGCCATGTAGGCGGTGCCAACATGAGGGTCGCCGGTGGGCGATGGCGCCAGGCGCAGTCTTGGCGCGGTGGGATGCAGGTCAGTCATGGTGCCAATCAGCCTAGCGAAACGTTCGCGACAGGCTTTAGGGCGGCGAGTTGGCGCCCCGGTGCGTAAGGCGCGGCGACGGCAACTGCCTCAATGCAGCGCCCAAAGCAGTGACTGATCCCGGGCGGATGGCCGGTTAGCTGGCCTTGGCTCGGTTGATTCGGTAGGGTGTCTGCCCGGTGTTGGCCCTCGAAAGAGGGCTCCCACCAGTGGGGTATGGTGTAATTGGCAGCACGAGTGATTCTGGTTCACTTAGTCCAGGTTCGAGTCCTGGTACCCCAGCGGGCAAACCACCTGCCCATAAGGCTCCGTTGTGTAGTGGCCTAGCACGCCGCCCTCTCAAGGCGGTAGCGCGGGTTCGAATCCCGTCGGAGCTACTCATGTCGAAGATGCGGTGAACGAGTGAGCCAGGAGCTGTTGACGAGGGCGAATGCCCAAGGAGCACAGTTTTCCTGAGCGTTGTGTTTGCGCCTCAAGGCCGAGCGACAAGCAAGTTTGCTTGCTTGCCCGAGGCCGACGACGCTGTTAACGAAGCGGAGGCAAACTTGGTAAAGGATGCGTTGTCGCTCAGAACAGGCCCATGACCAGCACGAGTGCCTGGTCCACCACAGCCAGTTCCTCGGGTAGTAGTCGCCCGGCGAAATCACCCAACTCGGTTTCGGGATTCACAACCGTGACCTGCTCAAGCAGTACCAGTGTGGGCTGTCCACCCAATTCGATTTGGGGCCGGAACACCGTTGGACGGGCGCTAGTCGATGTCGGAGCGACCAGCAGTGTAGACAGCATCAAATCGTCCGATTGAATCACCACCGCGAACCGGGCGCCCGACTGTTTGCGTCCTCGCACGTCGTTCGGGCGAAACCGGTAGATGTCACCACGCACGACGTTGCTGCATCTCTTCCAACACTGCCTCGGCTTCTGCCAGATCATCCGGATCTGTGCGGACCAGTTGAGACTCGGCTCTCATTTGATCGCGCAGAGTTGCTCTGTCAAAGGCGCTGATTGCCTGCCTCACCACATCAGACCTAGTGTGGCCAGTTCGAGCGACGAGCCGGTCAAGGGCCTGCTCGGCAGCAGCGTCAAGCCGAATTGCCAGCTGTGTCATGCGCCTAGTATGTCACATTGCATGACGAACGTGGTTCCAAGCTGAGACTTACTCCGAGCCCAGAGGAAGTCTTTGACCGGTTGCCCGGTGCCCGCGCAGAACGGGTGGATCTAGACATCGTGCTACTGCGGGACCTACTGGGCCGTGATGTTGAAGAAAAGGCGTTGCGCACGTCGCGGCTTTTTGTTGAGGTCCAAGGCGGGTGGGCCCCGAGCAACGGTGGCGTTTTGGTTGGATGCACTCACCTAGAGGCGTTTCTGCCTCACGCCTGGGAACAGTGCGCTCGGTTCCGCGGGCCGCGTAGGCGGGGCGTTGTCGACAAGGCCAACATTCCGAACCTTTTTCAGGATGGTTTGAGGATGGACGCCGTACCTCTCAGCCAAGACGGCGACAGGGCGCCGCTGGTGAAGTCGGCGAGCATCGCGGTCACCTCTTTGGCGCTCGTTTATGTTTGAAGTTTTTTAGAGCAGGCAGCGTAGGTGCCGCCTATCTCGCGGCTGCAAGGCAGGTTCAATGCGCTTGTCCAGCGTGACCAGTTGCCCGCCACGCGATGCGGCCAGACCAAGCAGGTGGAAGTCGGTTACCTGCCGGTGTCCAGTCATCCGGACAGAGGCCATATGGCATCCATTGTCTGGCCAATTGGCAGCCACTAGTCAGCCGCCGATTGCCGAGCCACCATGCAAGCCGGAGTCGCGGTTGGACTGTGCTGCGAGACCTCGGACTCGCGTGTTGGTGGAGCATTGTTGGCTGGCCGGCTCTGTGCCTTGCCTCTAGCCGCCTCGACGTGGTATGCCAGTACCGCTGGTCTGTCGGCGCATTTCGCTCATCACGAGAACGCAGCGGAAACGACATCGGTTCGCCTCGCACGGTTCACTCTCGCGCATGAACTCGGGCATTCTTTGGCCTATGAATACTTATCTGACCCGTTTGCCCATTGATCTCCAATGCCCCGCGGTTGTTTTGATCGGCCGCCACAGGGCTCAACAGGCTTGTGGCCTGCTGGTTTACGTTCTTCGACCGGGTTAGAGCACCGGCTATTCAAGTATTCTCGCCTGATTTCGGTACTTTACTGATGATATTCAGAGCACGCCAATTCCCGCTCCAAAGCCCACGACGGAGAGTCCCAACAGTGCATAATCGCATCAGTAATGAATTATCTCGCGTAATCCCCAATGTGCATCATTTGCCAGGCGGCAACGACCAATACGGTTGCATGTCAATAGTTCACTTCTTTCGCAATCGAATACATTCTGAATTGGGTATCATCGCAGGTCACAGGTGTGATGGACCCTAGTGTTTGCACCGGAGAGGCGCGAGTTAGGGCGTCTCTGATAACAAGATCTGGAATAGTCGAGCGCATTAGTCCCAAGTGGGTACAAAGGCAAGTTGGCCAATTGGCATGACGTATCACGGTCCCGCAACCGAACCCACCACTGAGCAGGGCGTTTACTCCGCGAGGGTCTTCCGTGTAACCAATTGTGAGACTTGTGCCGGGGCTGCGACCAAGAAACGCAAGGCAAGCATGCCCCCGATGCGTTCTATTCAGTGGGAGAATGGAACCCGGGAAGGGCGGTTGATCTTGTCGGATGGGCCGCCCCCTCCCGGGTAGACAGAACCACCTCCAAGGGAAGGGCTCATACCATGAGTATAGGACTGTTTGTACGTGGGTTGGATGGCGGGGCAACTGGAGATTGCAGCCCGACTTTCGATCGCGTAGCAGGTAATGCCCAACGACTTGGGTTCGGTGGGTCGTTCGGCTCGTCTCCCCCGATGGCGTACGCGGGTGTTACCCGGCTGGTTCCGCGATTCGAGCAAGACCCCCTGCCGGACGGAGGTCCGGTAGGCACCGGAAATGAAAGACCTAACAGAAGTCGGTTGGTTCGGCTTACGAGTTCGATGACTGGGTGGGTGGCAACATGGGACTAGGCGCGTTAGCGGTGATCGCTTCGGCTGTTGCGCCCGTAGTGTGCTTCGTTTCTCTGGTTGCCTTGTGCGCATACATTGTGAGACGGTCTGGTGGGACTAGGGGTCTGAAGGATCTCGCGGGAGTAATCCAGGCCTGGCGACGGCACAAGTGAATCAGAGCATCAGTCAACCCATGACGCCGTCCCTGTACCGGCGCTCCGGCCTTCAAAACGAGACGCCGAAGGCTGTGGGCCGTGCAATGTCGAGTTCCTGGCGGTCATGGAAGTAACAGCCAATCTGGTGCTGAGCCTGGTCGGCACCGCCAGCTCAATCAACCGTCCGATTTGGTGCAATGCTGCGGAATCTGAAAACCGCAATCGGTCAGGGTAATGCCTTCGCTCCGAGGGGCCCGCCATATTGGGTTATTTGGCGGGCCCCTTGGCTTGCGGGATGCAGGTTGGCAATTGGTTGTCTCGCCACATCACGACGCAGCCGGGGAATGGTGCCGGTGTGGCGGCTCCTTGGGAGGTGAGGCGTCCTTTGATGCACCGGATCTCGGTTGCCTTCATGGCGTGGTCGTGCCACCACCGGGAATCAGTACGCGACGGAATCAACATCACCACGCTCATGCTCAAAGCAGGCAGCAGAGGTGCCGCCTGTCTCGCGGCTGCAAGGCAGGCTCGATGCGCTTGTCCAGTGTGACCAGTTGCCCACCGCGCGATGCGGCCAGATTGAGCAGGTGGAAGTCGGATACCTGCCGGTGTCCAGTCATGCGGGCAGTGTCTATGCCGGGAGCATCCAGTGATGCTTGTTCGGCCCAGAACTGGTGCTGCCTCCGGCGCCGAACACGAGCTAGAGCCGCCAGTGCATCCACAATCGAGGCTCCAGAGTTGACAGCCGGATTTGACAAGAGGCGGACCAAACCTTGCTCGGTTGTTGCGCAAGTAGCGAAGTGATCAGCGGACCGCAGCCAGCCCAGAGCCAGGTCATGGTGCTGGTGGTTCGCCAGATGGGCGGCTACCAACAGGTTGATATCAGGCAAGAACACTGCGCTAGCCACCAGCCTGCTCCTGGTGCAGCTCCAGATCCTCTTGCGCCAACAGGTTGGCTACATCATCGGTTGTCACGGGTGGCCCAGGCGGATGGAAGACCAAGAAATCCTCATTGGATGACTCCATAGCGTCGGCCCGTTCTACGAGCCGGGTAATGGTGGCTGCTTTTGGTTCCCCAGGCAAACCGTGTTGCTGCAGGATCACGGACAGGCGCGGTGTCTCGGTGAGGTGGATCCGACGTCGCGAGGCAGCAGGCATGGCAGCCATAGTACACCGGACAGAGGCCAGATGGCATCCATTACTTGGCGAATTGGCAGCCATTGGTCAGCCGCCGAGGCTGCCGAGCCACCGTGCAGCCGGAGTCGCGGTTGGACGGTGCTGCGAGACCCCGGACTCGCGTGTGGCCAGTGTGCTGCGAAACCCCGGACTGGCGTGTGGCCAGTGTGCTGCGAGACCCCGGACTGGCGTGTGGCCAGTGTGCTGCGAAACCTCGGACTCGCGTGTGGCCAGTGTGCTGCGAAACCTCGGACTGGCGTGTTGGTGGAGCATTGTTGGCTGGCCGGTAGACTAGGCGGGCTCTGCCCGCGCCGTCGTGTCGCGGGCAGCAGTTGCGCCAGACCTACCGGAGGATTCAGTGCCAGTGAAAAGCGCCGTCGAAACCTTGGAATCGACCAAGGTGAAACTAACCGTCGACGTGGCCTACGCCGACCTCAAGCCCGCCATCACCAAGGCCTACAAGGAAATTGCCGGCCAGGTCAACGTGCCCGGTTTCCGCAAAGGGCACGTTCCAGCCAGGGTGATTGACGCCCGCTTTGGCCGCGGCGTGGTGATGGAGCAAGCCATTAACGACTCGCTCAGTGACTGGTACCGCCAGGCCCTGGACCAGCACAAACTCTTCCCAATGGCGCAGCCAGAGGTCGACATCACCTCCGAACCGCCGCTTGACGCCGACGAACCGGAGATGACCTTCACCGCGGTGGTTGAGGTCCGCCCAGAGATCAAGCTGCCTAGCTTGGGCGGGATCGAGGTCACCGTACCGGTGGTCACTATCAGCGACGAGCAGGTCGAAATGGCCCTAGATGCCCTCAGAGAGCGTTTCGGCAGCCTAAAGACAGTCGACCGCCCGGCACAAGACGGCGACTTCGTCACAATCGACCTCAAAGCCGAAAAGGGCGAGCAGGAAATCGACTCGGTCAGTGGCATCTCCTACCAGATCGGCTCGAAAGACCTAGTTGACGGCCTTGATGAGGCCCTGACCGGCCTATCAGCCGACGAAACCACCAGCTTCGAAACCGAAATGGCTGGCGGCGAGCACGCCGGCGAAAACGCCTTGGTCACCGTCACACCGACGGCCGTCAAGGAACGCGAGTTACCCGACCTTGACGATGACTTTGCCCAGGAAGTCAGCGAGTTCGACACCCTCGAAGAGCTCAGAAAAGACGCCCGCATTCGCCTAGAACAGCAGGTCGAACGCGACCAAGTGGTTTTGGCCCAAGACAAGTTGGTCGAAACGCTGTTAGAGCAGACCGACTTCGAAGCCCCCAAAGGCGTAGTAGAGCAAGACGCCAAGAACCAACTCAGCAAGGCCGGCAAAGAGGACGACGAAGAAGCCCTCGAGGCCGCGCTGAGGGATTCGGCCAAAGCCGTGCGGACTCAGCTACTGCTGGACGCCATGGTCGAGTACCTCCAGGTCACAGCCAACCAAGGCGAGCTCACCGGCTTCATTGTCCAAACCGCCCAGCGCTACGGTATGGACCCGAACCAGTTCCTCCAGACCGCAGCTGACCATGGCGAGCTGCCCCAGTTCTACGCTGAACTGGTTCGGTCAAAGGCCTTGGTCAAGGCGTTGCGTCAGGTCAAGGTCCAAACCGAGGCTGGAGATGTTATCGACATTGAGGCCAAACTGGGCCCGGAGCAAGTCGAAGAACCCCAAGGTGAAGGCGAGCTGGTCGAGCCGGCTGAGGAATCCGGCATCGGGCAAGAGGGTTACATCGAAGACCTAACGGCGGATCTGGGACAAGGCGAGCTTGACCAGTTGGCCATCGAAATTGGCGGCCCCGAGGAAGACAACTAACGACCCTTGGGCAGCCGGCATCACACCAGCTGCGCTTTTAGTGAAACCAGAACCGCCGGGGCCAAGACGGCCAGCGGCAAGGCATTAGGGTCATGATGGACCCGGTAGAACAACCAAGGGGGGAGCGCGTGAGCGGACCATTGGCGGCAGCCGCCGAGGGCGGCAACATGGGCCTAAACGATGTCATCTTCAACCGTTTGCTCAAGGAACGCATCATCTGGCTCGGGGCCGAGGTCCGCGATGACAACGCCAATATGATCTGCGCCCAGATGATGTTGCTGGCGGCCGAAGACCCAGCGCGGGACGTCCACCTCTACATCAACTCGCCCGGCGGCTCAATCACCGCCGGCATGGCGATTTACGACACGATGCAGTACATCGCACCGGACGTGGCCACCGTGGCCGTGGGCGTGGCCGCTTCGATGGGGCAGTTCCTGCTGTCCTCCGGCACGCCGGGCAAACGCTACGCCACGCCGCACGCCCGGGTGATGATGCATCAACCCTCGGGCGGGATTGGCGGCACGGCCACCGACATCCGCATCAACGCCGAGCTGATTCTGCATATGAAACGCCAGCTAGCGGAGCTAACCGCGGCCCAAACCGGCAAAACGGTGGACCAGATCAACGCCGATGCCGACCGCGACCGCTGGTTTACAGCCGAAGAGGCGCTGAAGTACGGCTTCATTGACCACGTCGTCACCCACACCAGCGCGATTGGCGGGCCAGGTGGAGCCGGGGCTGCGACCAGCGGTGATGGCAAAGGTCGAAAGGGGGCCGGCAAGTGAGGCTCGACCCGGCTTCGACCTACGGTTGGCTGCGCCCTGTGGCGGCGCGCCCCGTTTCGCCCAGTGCGCGGTACGTTTTGCCTACCTTTGAAGAACGCACTCCCTATGGTTTCAAACGGCAAGACCCCTACGCCAAGCTGTTTGAGGATCGGATTGTTTTTCTGGGCGTGCAAATCGACGACGCTTCGGCTGACGATGTCATGGCGCAGCTGCTGGTGCTCGAATCACAGGATCCGCACCGCGATATCACCATGTACATCAACTCGCCCGGCGGGTCGATCACGGCTTTGACCGCCATCTACGACACAATGCAGTACGTCACGCCCCGGATCCAGACGGTCTGTTTGGGCCAAGCGGCTTCCGCCGCCGCCGTGGTACTGGCCGCCGGCACGCCCGGGCTACGCTTGGCCTTGCCCAATGCGCGAGTTCTGATTCACCAACCGGCATTTGAAGGTGGTGTTTACGCTCAGGCCAGTGACATCGAAATCCAGGCCCAAGAGATTCTGCGGATCCGGGAATGGTTGGAGCAGACCATTGCCAAACACTCCAAGCGGACGCCAGAACAGGTGCGCGAGGACATCGAACGCGACAAAATCCTGACGGCTGAACAGGCTTTGGAATACGGCATGATCGACCAGGTGTTGCAGAGCCGCAAGGCGCCGGTCGAGCCGTCCACCTAAAGCTGGTTGGTCTGGGTTTGTTTGTTGGGATTGGCCTCGACGTGGTCGAGGTGGCGCGGTTTGCCCGGGCCTTGAGGCGCGCTCCACGGCTGGCCGAAAAGCTCTTTGTCGAAACTGAACGTTCGCTGCCGCTGCGCTCGCTGGCGGCCCGCTTCGCCGCCAAAGAAGCGCTGGCCAAAGCCCTGGGCGGTCCCGAGGGCCTGCGCTGGCATGACTGCTGGGTCATCAACGACGAGGCCGGCCGGCCCGAGCTGAAAATCCAAGGTAGCGTTGCGGCTGCCCTAGTTGATCAGGGCATTGGCCGCCTGCATTTGTCGCTGAGCCACGACGGCGGCCTGGCGGTCGCCATTGTCGCAGCCGAGGCCTAGAGACCGGCTCCCTGACCGGCTCAGGCCGGTCCATCCCTGGGGTGGGCGCATCGTGTGGCGTCGTTGTATCAAAACGGCGCATCGAGTGGCGTCGAAGTATTGTTTCAATCGCCATCACCGGAGCGTCTTCGCTGGTCCCTCGCCTGGTCACTTCGTGTGAAACGAGAAAACGACGCCATTGGATTGGGCGAAACGATAGAAGTGCCACGTTTGATGCCGGCGGGCGGGTGCGCCCCCTGACGCCGCGCCTCAGGGCTTTCGCCTAGGGTGGGGGTATGAGCTTTAGTGACGGGCAAGCCATCATGTGGGTTGATGGGGATTTGGTGCCGGCCGGGCAGGCCACGATCCCGGCGCTGGACCACGGCTTGACAGTTGGAGACGGTGTCTTTGAGGCGGTCAAAGTGCGTGGCGGCAAGGCCTTTGCGTTGCGGCCGCATTTGGCGCGGATGGCTCGATCAGCTGCCGGCTTGCGCCTGCCGTTCCCGGGCGAACAGGCCGTTGACCAGGCCTGCCAGGCAGTGCTCAACGCCAACGCCAGTCTGCTGGTCAATAGCATGGCGATTCTGCGTATTACTCTGACCGCCGGTGTCGGTGAGGTCGGGTCCGGCCGGATCAGCGGGGCCAGCCCACGATTGTTGATCACGTTGACCCATCACGCACCGCGGCCGCCCACCACCAGCTGTATCACCGTGCCGTGGCAACGAAACACCCACGGTGCCCTGACCGGTCTGAAGACTACCTCTTACGCTGAAAACGCCTTGGCCCTGGCCATGGCGCGCGAAGCCAACGCCACCGAGGCCCTATTCGCCAACAGCGAAGGCCAACTGTGTGAGGGCACCGGCTCCAATGTCTTTTTGGTGTTGGACGGCCGGCTGCTGACGCCGCCGCTGAGCGACGGCTTGCTGGGCGGCATAACTCGCCAGCTAGTTCTTGATTGGTCCAACGCGGTCGAAGAGTCAGTCCCGATGCAGGCGTTATTCGAGGCTAGCGAGGTGTTCTTGACGTCGACTGGACGTGACGTGCAGGGTGTCACAGCGATAGACTCGAAGCCAGTGTCCGATGCTGCCCTGGGACCTGTAACGGCGCAGGTCGCCCAGGTGTTTGCAGAGGGGGAGGCAAAGTTCGATGATTCCTAGTTTCACCGCCGCACAGATTGAACAAGCGGAAAAAGACCTAATGGAGACGGTGCCAGAAGGCTCCTTGATGGCTCTGGCTTCCCATGCGGCAGCCAACCTGATCCTGCGTGAGCTGCGCGCCAGGCGTGGCAAAGCCGCTGGTGCCAAGGTCCTGGCACTGGTCGGTCCAGGTAACAACGGTGGCGACACACTTTACGCCGGGGCCAAGCTATGCCTGCGCGGCGTCGCCGTGACGGCAGTAGCCACCGCTAACCGGATGCATCCGGCCGGACAAGCCGCCTTCGAGGCGGTTGGCGGCCGGGTTGTCTCTCTGGCCGAACCAGGACCAGGGCCCCATATGCCAATCGAAGATGTCACAGCCATGGCGCTGAGAGCCGATTGCATCGTTGACGGGCTGTTGGGCATTGGCGCCCGCGGGCCGCTTTCTGGCCGCGCAGCCGGCTTGGTGACCACGTTGATCGTGGAAATGGGTCTGGACGCGCCGCTGCGCTACCGCCGGCCCGGACGGCCGTTTGTGGTGGCGATCGACTTACCCTCAGGGGTCAGTGTTGACGACGGCATGGTTGACGGCCAGGTTTTGCCAGCCGATGTCACCGTCACCTTTGGCGCCTACAAGCCGGCAGCGCTGCTGCCGCCAGCCAGCTCGATGTTTGGCCGGGTCGAATTGATCGACATTGGATTGACCGAGCCGTTGGCTCGGGCCGAGGCCAAAGCCACGGCTCGGCGTTTCGAAGCCAGCGACGTGCTGGCGACCTGGCCGGTCCCCAGGCGGTCAGACCACAAGTACACCCGTGGCGTGGTTGGCATGGTGGCCGGTTCGGACACCTATCCCGGCGCGGCCGTGCTGACCACCTCGGCCGCCGTTTGCGCCGGCGTGGGCATGGTGCGCTACCTCGGCCCGGATAAGGCGATAGAGCGGGTGCTGTCACGGCGCCCCGAGGTTGTGCCTGGTGGGGGCCGGGTCGACGCCTGGGCCTTGGGTCCGGGTGTGGCACCGGGAGCGGAAAGCCAGCTGGGCCGGATCGCCTCGGCTTTGGAGTGGGCCAAAGCCAAGCGGGTACCGGCCGTGGTCGATGCCGGAGGTTTCGCCCTGCTGCCACCCTCGCCTGAGCGCTTGGATCCTTGGATCATTTTGACGCCGCATGCCGGCGAGATGGCCTCACTATTGCAGGACAGGGGAGTGTCGACCGATCGTGAATCAGTCGAGGCCCAGCCTGCCCACCATGCCCGTCTAGCGGCCGAGCTCGTTGGCGGGACAATCCTGCTCAAGGGGCCAGCCACGGTGGTGTCCGGTCAGGACGGTTCCTGCTTTGTCCAGGCCGACGGCCCGCCCTGGTTGGCCACGGCCGGTACCGGTGACGTGCTGACCGGTCTAATCGGTGCACTGCTGGCCGGCCACGGGGATTCGGTCGCCATCACCCCCGACTTGCCGACACATATCGCCGCCCTAGGCGCACTGGTTCACGGCCGAGCCGCCCTGAAGGCATCAACCGGGTCAGTTGACCCTGGCTCGGGCCGGCTGGGCAAGCCGATTGCGGCTATGGATGTGGTCAGGGCCTTGCCCCAGACCATCCAAGAGCTGCTGCAGCAGTGAACTTGCCTTTCGCCGGGAAGCCACCAGGCGCCGGCCAGCCAAGTCCTAACGCGGCGGATGGCGGCCGCGCCTTGGCCGGTGGTCGTCTTGGGTCGACCGGCGGCGGCACGGCTGAGGCCACCTTCCTCCACCCCGCCAGCCGGGCGGTGGTCTCACTCGACGCGATTACGGCAAACACCAGGCGGTTGAAGGAATTGGCTGGTCAGGCGCAGGTCATGGCCGTGGTCAAGGCCAATGGCTACGGTCACGGCATGGTCGCCTCAGCCCGGGCAGCAATGGCCGGCGGGGCTGGCTATCTGGGTGTGGCCCAATTGGCCGAGGCCCTCGAACTGCACCGGGCATTGGCCTGGCCCCGGCCGCCAATCCTGTCCTGGATTTACCCGGCCGGTGCCATTGACCTGCTGGGCCAGGGTTTGGCGAGCCAAATTGAACTAGGCGTCTCATTGCCAGAGCAACTGGACGGCATCGGCCAGGCGGTCAAGCAAACTGGCCAAGTGGCGCGGCTGCACCTCAAGCTGGACACCGGCCTGGGGCGGGCTGGTGGCCCGGCGGCCAGCTGGGAGGCGCTGGTGCGGGCGGCGTTGGCGGCCCAGGCCGAGGGGCTGGTCGAGCTGGCGGCAATGTGGACGCACTTCGCTTACGCCGATTCCCCCAACCACCCCACCGTGCTGGCCCAAGAGGCGGCCTTCGCCGAGGGTATGGCCCTGGCCCAGCGGCTAGGTGCGCGGTTCGAGCTGGCTCACGTGGCTAACTCGGCGGCCCTGTTGACCGGGCGGCCGTGTCGCTACGACATGGTGCGCCCTGGGTTGGCCATGTACGGGCTCAGCCCAATTCCGGACCAGGCCAGTTCAGGTGAGTTGGGCCTGGTCCCAGCGATGACTCTCGAATCGGAGTTCACGCTGGTCAAGCGGTTGCCGCAGGGGCATGGCGTGTCCTATGGCCACATGTACCACACGCCCGGCGACACGGTGGTTGGGCTGGTGCCGATGGGCTATGCCGAAGGCGTTTTCCGGCACGCCTCCAACCGGGCCGAGGTTTGGGTGGCTGGCCGGCGAGTACCGGTGGCTGGGCGGATTTGCATGGACCAATTTGTGGTGGACCTGGGCCCGGGGGCCGGCGAGGCCGCCGGTGAGCGGGTGGTCTTGTTTGGTCCGGGGCACAATGGCGAACCAACCGCCCAGGAGTGGGCAGAGGTTGCCGGCACCATTTCCTACGAGATTGTCACCAGGATCCCGCAACATGTGCCAAGGGTCTACGTTGGCGGCGGCGCTGGCTAATGGAGGTCGGCCTGCCAACTGCGGCGGCGACCCGGGCTTGGGGGCGGTTGCTGGCCGGGTTGCTAGAGCCCGGGGACCTGGTCATCTTGTCTGGCGAACTTGGGACGGGCAAAACGACCTTGGTCCAGGGCCTGGCTGGCGGCCTGAATGTGGCCGGTCAAGTGGCCTCACCAACCTTCATCATGGCTCGCCAACACCGGCCGTTGGGTGATGGTCCAGGGCTGGTACACGTCGACGCCTACCGGCTTGGTTCGCTGGACGAACTGGACGCTTTGGACCTCGACACTTCGCTTGAGGCTGCGGTCACCGTAGTTGAATGGGGCCAAGGCTGGGTTGAGGATCTGTCCAGCGACCGGCTAGAAGTCCACCTGACCCGCCAGCGCGGCTGGAGTTCACCTGGACCGCTCGACGAATTGGCTAACGAGCCACGCCGCGCCCAGGTGCGCGCCGTGGGGCAGCGCTGGGCCGGGATTGCCCTGCCCGGCAGTCCACGCTGGGCCTAGGAAACGGTGATTATCACCAGTTTCCTAGGCCCAAGACCATGCGTTCCTCCGCGTTTTCGCAGGTGGCGCTTGCGCCACCTGGCGTGCAACACGGCCGGTAGCTGGTTATTCACCAGCGCCCTAGGCTTGGCGCTGTGACTGGCCAGCGCTTTGGAGCCCCACCGTGGGCTCTTGGGCTGGTGCTGGTGGCCGTGGTCAGCGCCAACTTGGGTTCGGTTTTCGCCGTCTTTGCCTTTGAGTTGGTGGGGCCCGAGGCGGTGGTGGCTTTGCGCTCGACCTTCGCGGTGCCGCTGCTGTTGTTGTTCGCCCGGCCTTCGTTGCGCGGGCACTCGCGGCAAGCCTGGGCCGTCGTGATCGCTTTTGGGCTTTCCTTGGCCGCCATGAACTCGATGTTTTCCCAGTCGATTGCCCGCATGCCGATTGGGCCGGCCGTCACCATCGAAATGTTGGGACCGCTGGTTTTGTCGGTGATCCTGGCTCGGCGGCTGAGCGGTTGGCTCTGGGCGGTGCTGGCTTTGGCTGGCGTGGTGGTAATGCAGGGCTTGGTCACCGGGCATGGCTTGTTGTTTGACCCTCTGGGCGTGTTGTTCGCCTGCGGTGCGGCCGTGGCCTGGGCTTTCTACATTCTGTTGTCGAGGCAGGCCGGCAAAATGTTCAAGTCGGTCGACGCACTGGTACTGGCCGCCATGGTGGCAGCGGTGCTGACTTTGCCGGTCGGGGTGGCGGTCGAGGCAGCTTCGATGTTCCACTGGCAGGTCCTTGGCCTTGGGGTTCTCGTGGCGTTGTTTTCCAACGCCATCTGCAATGGCACCGAACTGATCGCCTTGCGCCAGGTGCCAGCCCATGTTTTCTCAGTCATGATGGCTTTGGGGCCGGTGGCCGGTTCGCTGCTGGCCTTTGTCCTGGCTCATCAACGGCTGGGTTTGACCACTCTGGTTGGTATTGGCCTGGTAGTTGTCGCCACTATGGGCGCCACCATTGGCGAAGGCCGCCGCCAAGAAGCGGCCTAGCATCGGCCTGGCAAGTCTTGAGGTAGTACATATGTCTGTCATTGGGTTATGATGGCTGTATGTCTGCCATCACGAAAAGGGAGCTGAACCAGCAAACGGCGAAGGTTCTCGCAAGGGTTTCCGCTACAGGTGCGGTTGTCCAGGTGACCGAGCGGGGTGTACCTAAGTGGCAGCTCATGCCCATCGAAACCGCAGAGAGTGACCGGCTGGCGGAGCTGACCAGGCAAGGCTGGGTGATTGCGCCAAAGGATGACCCGCCACCGTGGCCAGACCAAGCTGACACCGACTTGCCCATGTACTCGCCTCAAGAGGTCGATGAGCTGGTCCAGTGGATCAAGGACGACCGCTAATGCGCTACTACCTGGACTCGTCGGTGGCCCTGCACGCCGTGCTACCCAAAGGCGACGCCCAGGCAGTTGGTTGGGTCAGGCAGGCAGTGGAAACCCGTGATCAGGTTTTTTCGTCAGTTTTGCTGCGCCTCGAAATGATCCGGACGCTTAGGCGCGAAGGCCTGACACTGTCCCTTGCCGAGCCCCTCTTGGCCCGGCTCAGCCTGACCAGGCTGACCGACCCCATTGTCAAAGCCGCCGAGATGATCGAGCGTCACGTCAGAGCACTCGACGCCCTCCATTTGGCGACCTTGATTCAAGTTGACCCAACGGCCACATTGGTCAGCCATGACGCGCGCATGGCGGGCGTGGCCGGTCACCTTGGCATCCCGGTATTTGACCCGATGGCGGACCGTAGGCTTGAGGGGTGAGTGAGCTGCCGGGTGCCGTGTTGGGCATTTCGACGGCCGATGACGTGACCGTCGGGTTGGTCCGGCCCGGCCAACCAGACGCCACGCTGCACGGCGGTGGGCCAAGGGCCCACCTCGAATCGCTGGCGCCGCTGGTGGCGGGACTGTTGGCCCAGGCCGGGCTTGAGGGTAGTGACCTGGTTGGGATCGGCGTCGGTCGCGGCCCGGCCGCCTACACCGGTCTGCGCATTGGCCTGGCCACGGCTCGAGCTCTGGGTTTGGCCTGGGGCATCCCGGTTTGGGGGATCAGTGATCTTGACGTGTTGGCTGTTCAGAGCCAGGCCAACCTCCAACTTGGAGCGGGCCAGACCATCCTGGCCACCCTAGACGCCAAACGCAAAGAGGTCTATTGGTCGCTCTACCGTGCTTCCGACCACGGCGTCGAACTGCTTCAGGGGCCGGCCGTGTCAAAGCCGGGGGACGCGGCATCGGCCAAAACCGTAGCCGGGCCAGGTGCCATGCTCTACCCCGACCAGCTGGCCCTGTCTCCTGGCGCCCCCACCACCATCGACGCGGCCGTCTTGGCACGTCAGGCGGCCAGGCTGGCCGCCGCCGGCGCCGCCACGAGCCTGGAGCCGCTTTATCTGCGCCGACCTCACGTTCAAGGGCCCGCCCCGAGCAAGTCCGTCCTACCGTGAAGCTACGTCCGGCCCGGCCAGGCGACATCGACCAGCTTCTGGCCCTTGAACAAGCCTGTTTTGGCGACGAGGCCTGGCCGCGCGGCGGCATTGAGGCCGAGCTGACCAGCCCTGGGCGCAGTTACCTGGTTCTTCAGGCCGGCGACCGGCTCTTGGCTTACGGTGGCATCGCCACCGGGCCGGACTTTGCCGAGGTCATGACCGTCGCCGTCCATCCCGAATTCCAAGGCCAGGGCTGGGGCCGGCGGCTAATGGAACACCTCATCAGCGCTGCGGCACAGGCCGGCACCGACCAAGTCCTGCTAGAAGTTGCGGACAACAACTCTGTCGCCATCAGTCTCTACCAATCGATGGGTTTCGCGGCGATTGGTTCTAGGCCGCGCTACTACCAGCCCTCGGACCGGGACGCCCTGGTGATGCGGCTGGACTTGGCCGAGCCTGGGTCATAGCGGCGCCGCGCTAAGGTGTCTGCGTGCCAAATCCGTCCCAGCCGCTGGTCCTGGGGATCGAAACCTCTTGCGACGACACTGGCATTGCGCTGACCCGCGGTTTCAACCTGCTGGCGGAGCAGACCGCCTCATCGATGGACCTGCACGCTCGCTACGGCGGGATTGTGCCGGAGGTGGCTTCACGAGCCCACTTGGAGGCCCTTTTCCCGGCCATCGAGGCGACCTTTGACCAAACTGACGTGAACTTGGCCCACCTTGACGCCATCGCCGCCACGGCCGGGCCTGGATTGGTTGGCTCGCTGGCGGTGGGCCTGGCGGCAGCCAAGTCGCTGGCCTTCGCGCTGGACAAACCGCTTTACGGTGTCAACCACGTGGTGGCCCATGTGCTGGTGGACCAGCTGGTCAACGGGCCCTTCCGGGGTCCCGTGCTGGCTCTGGTGGTATCTGGCGGCCACACCTCGCTGATGGTCGTCGAGGGCCCGGACGTCACGACAATTGGCCAGACCCTTGATGACGCGGCTGGTGAGGCCTTCGACAAGATCGGTCGTTTGCTGGGGATGCCCTATCCCGGCGGACCGGAAATCGACCGCCTGGCCCGGTTGGGCGACCCGCGCGCCTACAACTTCCCGCGAGCCCTGACCCGGCGCCAAGACCTGGAGCGCCACCGCTACGACTTTTCGTTCTCGGGCCTGAAAACGGCCGCCGCGCGGGTGCTTGAAGCCGCCCAAGACCGGGGTGAGAGCGTTAGCGAGGCCGATTTTTCGGCATCGTACGCTGAGGCCGTGGCGGACGTGCTGGTCTCCAAGACCATTGCCGCGGCCGGCGACCTGGGCCTCGACACGGTTGTCATGGGCGGCGGCTTCACCGCTAACTCCCAGTTGCGGGACAAGGCGGCGGCGCTGATGCCGGCCGCCGGCCTGGAGTTGCGCTTGGCGCCGTTGAAGTATTGCACCGATAACGGCGCCATGATTGCGGCGGCCGGGGCACACGCCATCGGCCACGGGCTGGCACCCAGCGACCTGGGCATTGGCGCCGACAGCGCCATGGACGCCACCTGCCTAGTCGCCCGATGACGGCCCGCCCCGGCCTTTTGTGCCAGGGCTCAACCTCGCAACAAATATGCAGGTCAAACCCCACTTTCTGCGAAACCTCAACCTCGCGGCTGAGGTTACGTTTGGTTGAGTGTGGTCGGGTGGCGGGTTTTCGGGGCCTGGCCTGTGGGTTTACTTCGAGTGGCGGCTACCGGGCTGGGTGGATGCCTGGCAACATCAGCTGCTA
>WQXJ01000015.1 GCA_009784895.1 Micrococcales bacterium
GACAACACAAGTCACCGCCTGATCACCCGGCAGATCGACATAGAACCCACCCGACACACCAGCCGCATTAGTAGTCGCGACGCTTTGGCTCGGATTATTGGTTAGATGACAAGTCGCCACCAGCCCCGACTGTTGTAGCAACTCCCAATCAGTCTTATTGGATTGAGTCACCAAAACCGTGGTAGTGCCCGTAGCCGAAGTCACTGGCAAAGGCAACGCCGCCAAACCCGAAGCGTTGGTCGTGTCCTGAACCTGGGCCGTGGTGCCAATCGCCGCCGTGTAATGCCAACCCTGGGCCGGCGAACCAGTGGTGGCATTCACCGACGCCTTGTCCTGGTTAGGAGAAGCTTCACGCGACAACACTTGTAGCGGGGCAGTGAAATACTGGCCGTTCACCACAACACAAGTCACCGCCTGGTCACCCGGCAGGTCCACATAGAACCCACCAGGCACACCAGCCGCATTAGTGGTCGTGACGCTTTGACTTGGACTATTGGTCAGATAACAAGTCGCCACCAGACCAGACTGCTCAAGCAACTCCCAATCGGTCTTGTTTGTCTGGGTCACCAAAACCGTGGTAGTGCCCGTAGCCGAATTGACTGGCAAAGGCAAAGCGGCCAGGCCAGAAGCGTTGGTCGTGTCCTGAGCCTGGGCCGTGGTGCCAATCGCCGCCATGTAATGCCAACCCGAAGCCGGGCTACCAGTGGTGGCATTCACCGACGACTTGTCCTGGTTAGGCGACGCCTCACGCGACAACACCTGCAACGGGGCAGTGAAATATTGCCCATTGACGAAAACACAAGTCGCTATTTCGCCGGCCGGTAGGTCAAGGAAAAAGCTATCGCCCGGCCCAGGAGTCGTGGACAGGATCGTGTTCTGGTCAGATTTGAGAAAACACGTGGCGTTCACACCGGACTGTTGCAGCAGTTCCCAGCCGATTTTTGTTGTTTGAGTGACAAGCACCCGGGTGGTGGTGTTCGGTGTGATCGGGACTGGCAGGCTGACCAGACCGGTGTCGTCAGTGGTCCCGTCGACCTGCTCGCCGCTCGAAACGACCTGGGCGGTGTAATGCCAATCCGAAGCCGCAGCACCGGTCAGCCTGTTTACATATGCCTTGTTCTGGTTGACGGGCGCCTCACGCGCTTCGATTTCCAGGGCGGCGGTGCATCGGCCGGCAGCTATTTCCTCGAGATATGTCGACACCTGGGCAAAATTGGCGGCCAAATAGTAGTCACTGTCCAGTGTCCGTCCACTTATGGACTGGAGTGAAGTGGGTGAAACCGAGACTTGGCCCACGCCAAATCCAATCACCCGTGTCCCGGCCAGTTTGAGGGCATTGGCAGCCTGGGCGCCGGCTGGGTCGTCTGACGGGGCGCCGTCTGTCATGAAAATGACCACGTCGGTTGGGTTACCAGCATTGATCACATTGCGCAAAGGGGGGCCATAGTTGGTGCCACCAGTGGCCCGCCACCCACTGTAAGTAGCCTTGACCTGGTCGGCCCCCGCTTGTGTGCGAATCGAAATGGGCGTTGTCCGATTAGTCATTCCGGGGATTGGAGAAACGTTTGAGAAGGAATAGACCGTGAAGGTCGTGTCTGTCCCGGTCAAGGCGTCGACAAAGACGTCGGCCGCGTTGGTCATGTCCCGCTCGTAGCCGGCCATTGACCCGGAATAGTCCATCACCAATGCCACGTTGAGTGAACAGCCGGCCGGCAGGGGCGGGTTCGGGGCAACCAAATGGAGTGCCGGCTGCTGCAGCGTGCGGCCGAACCTGTTGTTCATGATGCTTGTTTGGAACTGGCTGGCCGGATTGGCGGTGTTGTGAACAAAGACCCACCATTCGCTGCCGGCAGGTGTTTGCACTCTCCAAGTCTCGCCTGAGTGGTTCTGGTGGTAGGAGGCAGGCACAAAGAAACTGCAAAAGCCGGCGGTATCAGACACACAGGTCGACCAGTTTTCACCGACCGGCGTCCAGGTTGGTCCCGGACCTAGAACCGCCAGTTCGAGCTCAATCCCCCCCATCGTTAGTGGCTGAGCCGCTACCACGCCAGCGATGTGGGTGCCCCACAGAGGGAACTGTAATTCCACTTCGTCCGGTTCGACCGCCTGGGCCGGCGGAGTCAGGGTTGGCGCCGCTAGCACAGGCACGACCAACGCCAAAACGGCGCCAAAGGCCACCAAGGCTCGAGAAAATAACGTAACGGAGGGGGCGCCTAGACGCCCGACCGGCAGCTCCAGTGCCATCGTCGGTCATCCTTACTGGGTTGTCGAATCGGGACTAGGTTTCCTGAGAGCTTAGTGGTCGACCCGACCCGGGCTGTAGGGCCACGCCGTCGCCACGGGCCAGACTCGGCCCATACAGCGCTTGGTCCGGGCCATCGCCTGCCACTAACCGGGTGTCGAAATGGGCCGTGGTAGTCGCCTGTCGTGGGGTTATGCGATCCGCCCGAGGCCAAAGCGTCACCTGCTACCGATTCCCAGCCGAGCGACATCGGCCGCCCAGAGCCCATCAAAACATCTAGGTGGTAATGCCCACCGTGCCTTGACAACACCACGGTGGCGAGCTGACTCATGCTAGGCGCGGTGCTGCGCCAAGCGGATTCGGCTTGAATGCCTGAGCCGTCTTCCAATCAGCGCCATGGTCAGTGCCAGCAGCACGGTTCCTAGCAGGGGCACCAGGCTGCCGGTAACGGGCAGGCCGCCGGCCGCGGACCCAGGCGGCGACCCAGGCGGCGAGCCCGGCGGCGTGAAACCGGCGTTGGCGGCGTTGCGAATCGTCACGGTGGTGACTGGATCGGCCGCACCGAGTAGCAGCGTCTTCGGGACGACGTCACAGGTCCCCCAGGTCATACCGTCGATCGCCGGTGGGGTGGCCTCAGTGAACGTCAGGGTGTCGCGGTGATGCAGTTTTGGGCCGTTGATGATTTTGCCGTCGGCCGTGATGGTCAAGAACCCGGGCAAAGCGTTGCCGTCGGCATCGGTGGTGACAGGCCGGCCGCTTAGATCTTCCACAGTGTAATCAACCCGGAACTGGGTGCTGGCCGGAACCAAATTGGCGCCGCTGCCGTGGACCACCTTTTGAATACGGAACGAGGCATCAACCTGGGGAAGGATAATCGAAACCCTTGGTGTGGCTTGATTGGCAACCTCAACGACCACCGGGTTGGCAGCGTCCAGCACCAGGGTCGAGGGACTGATGACAACGCTGCCCCAGGTGTAGTCCGCCCCCGGCAGGGCAGGGTCCTCAACAAAGGTAATCCGGTCACCGTGGTGCAGCCCGGACAGCCCGGTGACAATGTCGCCCTTGGCATTAATCGTCACGGTCCCCGTTCCAACTGGGCTGATATCCGGCAGGCAAACGGAAATCAGGGGGTTGGTGACAGTATGTGAATGGCAGGCGTTGTAGTGCACTGTGAACGTTTCGTTATCGTCAACAAGGCCTGTGGCGCCGGTTACCTTCTTGTAGATTTGCCAGTCGAGCGGGACCACGGGCAGCTCGATATCGGGATCCTGCGGGTCGAGCGCGGTGTTGGTGACGCTGATGGTCATGCCCCCGGCGTTGGCGGCATCTAGCCGCAGGCTACTTGGCACTATTTCGACGTTCCCCCAGACCAGGCCGCTTTGTGGGGCCGGCGCTAACTCGGTGACGGTGACCCAATCACCATTGTGCAAATCCTGGGGCGTGCACCACGGAACGCCTGGGACTATCTGGATTGTGGCCGGTAGTGGGTCGCCGTTGGCGTAGGTCGTGACCGGATTGCCATCAAAGTCGACAACAGTGAAGCTGACTGTGAAGGCGGTGCCAGCTGCGACCAGATTCCCCGGATCATCCAGGGTTTTCTCGATACAGAAGGGGACAGTGATAGTTGGATCACCGGTGCTGATGCCCAGGAAAGCCTCATTGGTCACCGTGACGTCGACTGGCGGCGTGGTGTTGCCATTGAGCACTATGGTGCTCGGGTCGATGGTCGCGTTACCCCAGTACCAACCAGTGGGAGGATCAGGCAGCGGGGTGACCTCCCTAAAGGTGACCCGGTCGCCGTGGCGCAGGATCGGTCCGTCCACCACCGTGCCATCGCCACGCAAAGTCAGGGTCGCCGGCAGCGGGTCACCCTGGGCGTCGAACAGCACCGGGGCGCAGGCGTCAATCGGGGCGACCGGCGGGGGGTCAAGAGGCCGGCAGACGCTGAACTCAACTGCAAACTGGGTGTTCGCCAGAGCGCCAGCGGCCTGGGGTGGTGTGATGTTCTTGTGAAGCCGGAACGTCGCCGGAGTCGCGACGGGCCGGGTCGCCCGGTTGGTCACGGTGACGAGTTGACCTGGGCTGCCGCCGCCGATGACGATGGTGCTGCCGGGCGTGAAGGTGACGTTGCCCCAGTTGACACCCGGGATAGCCCCTGGGGTGGCTTCCTGGAAGCTGACAAGATCCCCGACCAGGAACTGCGGTCCGTTGACGATGGTGCCGTCAGCCAGGATGGTGAGGGTAGTTGGCAAGGCCACCCCGTCTTCACTCTGGGTCAGGTCTGTGCAAACCGCGCCGCCAAGCTCAGGTCGGCAAGCGGTGACTAGAACCGTAAAAGCGGTGGTGGGTGGGACAAGCCCTGGAGGATCAGAGTCAACCGCCTTGTTGATCCGGAACGTTCCGGTGGCGTCCTTTGGCACGCATCCAAAGCCATAGCCACCTCGCCACGGGTAGTTGTGGTGCTCACCGCCGCGCCCGGCCCTAACCACGTTGCCGCCCAAGTAAAACCGGCCGTTGGTTGAGGCCGTGACGGTGGAATTGGTGGTGCGTGGGGCCACGATCGAACCCATCACCTGTGAGGACCCGGGAATGTCCAACGTGGTGGCATTCGGGAAGTTCCACAGCAAACCCGAGGCAGCTGCCCCATAGCCTTGGGGGTTGCCGGAGAAATCGTCAACCCGAACTCCATCGAAGGTGACATAGTTGTGCAGCAGAGTGGCAGGGCTGCCGGTGACATTGATGACCACGGGCACTGGAGCGCCATCAGGACCAGTCGGCAAGCCCCTGAAGTCCAAGGCGCCGTTGGCCGCCGTTAGCTGGGCCGCAGTAATAGAGAACACCTGCAGCGGCGCGGAGGCGTTCGTCACGGTGAAGGTCCCGCCGGCATAGGTGCCGGTGGTGGCCAACGCGTTGAGCGCATCGGAGGTGACGGTCAGGTCACTGCCGAAACTGGCCCAAGGCGCAATGGCGGCCGGACCCAAGTTGGTCCGGATGTCACCGACCGCGCCGGTGGCCGAATAGATGGTGCCCGTGGCTGTGCCGCCTATGTCAGCCTTACCGTTGATCAGGTCCGCGCCCATTTGCGCCCCAATCTGCAACGATCCGGGCGGGGTCACTGTGACGTTGCCGCCAACTGCCAGCATCACGCCATCGTGCGGGGCGACAATTCCGGAACCAACGCCAACCACACCAATTCCCAGCCAACTGCCGTTGTTTTGGGTCAGGTTACCTTCGACCACGGTGACACCCTCAGACTCCACGAAAGCTGGATTGAGCGTGTAATCACCGCCTACCCAGGTGGCGTTATTCGCGTCCTGAAAGAACGTGCCGGGAATGCCGACACCAGGCATATTGCCAGTATCAGGACAGTCATCCGGCGACATAACCATGGGTTGGTTGGCGCCCGGTGGCCCGCTGTTGGGTTGGCCCAAAACCGGCGGGGCCGGAATCGCCAGCAGACCAGCGACCAGGCCTAACAGGCCGAGCAAGGCCAGGCTAAGCGCGCCAGCCCGGCCTGCGCTGACATGAAAGCGGCGGCGGATGGCTCCTGCCGAGCCTCGTCCGGCCTTGGCGCCACGCAACTTGCCAGCATCAGAAAAGACCGCCAAGCGCCCTCGGTTACTTTGATTGGGGTGGCCATTTTTGCAGGCACCACCCTCAGATCCACGAAACATGCCACATCCTCATGGTTAATTTGTAAACCGAGGGGGGCGATCCGTCGCTGCCCTCCCTCGCTGGCTCCGCTCGCCAACGCAGGGCAGCGAAGCCCGCTGGACAGCTCACATAATTGGGCTGACTAGTATTTCGAGCGTAGCCTACCGGGACGCTAATCTGCTCGTTTATTTGGCTCGTTGTCTTGATTGTCCCGGAATCCCAGGCCATTCTCGAATCCAGCAGGCAAACGACTCACCGCAGTTTCGACCGGCGTTTTCATCAGTCCTCCCAAGTAGGCCTCGCGCGGTCAGTTGTGCGTCCACCGAGCGCTAAGGAAGGCGTGGAACGGCATGAACGGGCACCATCCGGCACCCCCGTGTCGGCCTGGCGTGTGCGTCATTTGCACAGGTCATGGCCCTAGAGTAGCCGCGACCAACGGCAGGTCGCAGGGTAGCGAAACGCCAATTGTGGAGCTGAGGGGAATTGAACCCCTGTCCGGCCCACGTGAACCAGGTCTTCTCCGGGCGCAGCCTGTCTGCGGGATTTCTCAGCCTCGGCACTCCGACAGGCGAGGTGCCGCCAGGCTCAGCCACCAAAGAGTCCCCAGGCGCCTGGTGGCGTGACACCTGAGCAGTGGGCTTCTAAACGACGCCAGATCCTAGGGCGAAGCCATCCCTAGGCTGACGGGCATGCGCGCTCGCCTCAGGCGGCGAGAGCAAAGCCGGTGCGATTAGATTTAGCACCTATTTTTGTACGTGGAGCGTTTACGAGATAACCACGCCTCCTCGGCCCGCTTCTCCTGCCTCGACGTACACCGTCGAAACCGATCAGCCCCTCTGTTAAGTTGTTTGAGTTGTGCCCAAGGATTCTATGCCATTGGCTTTGGCATCACATCGCTTCGCCCTTTTGTCTCCTAGGATTGGCCCATGGGAGATCACTCCCCAGCCAACCAGGCGGCAAAGGTTGGCGTTGGTGGCCTTCCCAGGCGCCGGCATCGGGCGACTGCCGCCTACTTGGCAACGGCGCTGGCCGCCACGCTATTCCTCAGCGCCTGTACCTCTGTCCCGGCGCCCGATGACGTTGCCACGCTTGAGCAGTCAACCTCACCTACCGCCTCGCTAACCCAGGCGGATACCGCCCGAGAAATGGTCAAATGCCTGGCCAGATCCGGCATCGAAATCGAGGCGAACCCACTCGACGACGGGCAGCTGATCGTTCTGCCACCGTTGGATTCCGTCTCCCACTTGATTGACCCTCAGGGCCTGCGCTTCGGTGGATTCGACCCACAGAAGGTGGACCCTGATCTGGTCGCTGGCCTGTCCCAGGCCATCGACCGGGCCGCGGCCGGCCGCGAAGGCAAGTGGGTCTTTGTGCAAAACGGGGAGGATCTGTCCGTCGAGTTTGAGGCCTGCGCCCAAGAGACCGGCTATTCAAGCCCGGTTGTTGGGCCGGACCCACTCGACGAGCAAGTCGAGCGCCAGCTACAGGCCCAGGCAGCGGCCGAATGGGCCAAATGTGCCCGTGAACACGGCTACCCCGAAATTGGCGATCCTGAGCCGGGCGAGGTCGGGTCGGGAGAATTCCCAACGGTCCTGCTGCCCTTTTCGATCAGCGAAGAGGATCTGACAGCGCTGGTTGCCGCCTGCCCAACCTTCGACCGCCAAGTCCAAGAGGACTTCGACGCCAAATACGACGAGGATCCGAAATCCAACCCCCGTGCCAGCGAGGTGCCCCACTGGCCACGGGTGATGATCGAACTTCAGGGCACCGACAGTCCCCTAGACCTCGACCCTGAGGCGCAGAAGCGCTACAACCGCCTCGACGCCATCATCAACGCCGAGAAGTACGACTACAACGGCGCTGGCTACGGCGACGACTAGCGCCGGACGGGCTGGCCGGCTTTGGAGCGATTGTGCCGTGCCTGCCGAGTTATCTGCCCGCGTGATGGGCCGGTAGTGTTACTACATGCGGCGCCCCCCAAAGCCCCAACGCCTACTGTGCGCGGGAGTGAGGGACACAACTGTGCACAGATCTGTGAGACTCGGCACGCCCCGGCGCCTGCTCCCCGAGCGTTTTGCAGCTGGTCTGGTTGCAGCGGTAATGGCCAGCGGCCTGGTCTTGGTGGCATGCTCTGGCAATTCGCCCGATGACGTGGCCACGCTTGAGCAGCCGACCTCACCTACCGCCTCCCTAACTCAGGCGGATGCAGCCCGGGCCTTGGTCAAGTGCATGGACAGGGCCGGAATCAAAATGGAGCTGATTGAAGCGGAAGACGACCAAGCTTGGGCCGGACCGATGGGCTACTCCTCCTTCGGCACGCGCGACCCAGACGGTTTGCCCGGCTTTGTCGGTGTAGAGACCGCTAGCTACGCGGACTGGCAGCGGCTGGACCAACAGCTCCGGCAAATCGGCCAGGCACGACCAGGCTCATGGATCTTGTTGATCGACGGCCAGGACTATTCCGAAGCCTATGACGCCTGTATCAAAGAGAGCGGCTATACCGAGCCGGGTTTCCAGATGGATCCGGTTGAAGACGCTCGAAATAGGCAGCTCAATGCTGAAGCGGGCGCCGCGTGGGCGGCCTGCGCCCGCGAACACGGCTACCCGAATGTCGACGACCCCGTTCCCGGCAAACCCGGAGACGACGACTACCCAACCATCGTCCTATCCTTTTCGATGACCGATCAGGCCCTCAAGGCGCTGATCGCCGAATGCCCCACCTTCGACCGCCAGATCCAGGAGGAATACGACAAGGCGTCCGAGGACCCTAACTTCGACCCAGACGGCTCTAAATACCCTCGGTGGCCGAGCATTGACTTCGACTACGTCTGGCCTGAAGATCCCAACGACGCCAGTCAGGCGGAGATTGACAGGCTGAATGCTCTTGTCGGCATCACCACCGCCGAGCAAGACGCCTACCGGGGCTCAAGGCTCGAAGGCGACGGGCCTGCAACAATGTTTCTCGGAGGCGGGTGACCGTCCTTGCGGCCATCACTGAGCCGCCAACAACTCGAAGACACATTGCTCGCAAACCAAGGCCATGCGCTTGGCTCAAGCAGCTCGTCCTCACTGCTTGCGGGGCAAATGCGCCAGGTCAACACCCGGTGCGATTGGCCGCTAGTATTATTACATGCGGCGCCCCCCAACGCCCCGACGCCTGTGGGCTAGGCGTCTGCTCCCCTGCCTGACTGCGGCGGCATTAGCCGGCGGCCTGGGCCTGGCAGGTTGCACTGACAATTCGGCCGATGTCGCCTCGCTTGGCACCGCCGGCCCCAAGAAGGGCCAACCGACCCAAGCTGACACCGCCCGCGCCCTGGTCAAGTGCATGGACAGGGCCGGAATCGAGATGGAGCTCATGGAGGAGGAAGGTGACCAAGCCTCGGTAATGCCCAAGGACTTTTCCATCTATGCCCAAGGCAACCCTGACGGTGGTTGGGGAGCTGCCGGCGACGAAGGTGCCACAGAGGCTGATTGGGACAAGCAAAACCAACTGATGGACAGCCTGGCAGAGTCCAAACCCGACTCGTGGATCCTGGTGATTGACGGCGAGGACGTCTCCGAGGCCTTTGACGCTTGCGTCAAGGAAAGTGGCTACACCGAACCGGAGTTCCAAGTGGACCCGGTTGAGGATGCCAAGCAAAGGCAGCTTGACGCCTCGGCGGGCGCCAAGTGGGCGGCCTGCGCTCGCGAACACGGCTATCCAAACATCAAGGACCCCGTTCCTGGAAAACCCGAAGACGACTACCCAACCGTGGTTCTGCCGTTTTCAATGACCGAGGAGGCCCTAGAGGCGCTGGTCGCCGAGTGCCCCACATTTGACCGCCAGGTCCAAGAGGACTACGACCAGAAATCGCAAGACCCAGAGTTCGACCCGGACGGCTCAGAGTATCCGCGCTGGCCAAACATCGATTTTGACTACGTCTGGCCTGAAAACCCAGACGATGTCGATCCCAATATCGAGCAGAAGTGGGACCGTTTCTGGGAAATCCTATTCGCCGAGCAGAACGCATACTACGACTCTTTGTCCGGCGATGGCGGATACTCGGTCTCGGTCTTCGGGGGCGGGTAACCGACGTGAACGTAGCCCCCAGGCTGAGTCCCCTTGAGGGCCCATGACGGCCGGATCAAAGCCCAGGAAGTGGCTTAAGCCGCTTATCATCACCACGTCGATTGCCCTGGTGTTGGCGCTAGGGGCTGGGCTGGCGGTGTGGCTGGGCCAGCGGCAAGGTACTGGCCAGGACAAGGCCGAAATCCACACCGCCCAGGTCGAACTGACCTCGCTGACCGCCGCCTTGGAGCTGACCGGATCACTCGGCTACGGCAAGCCACAAGACCTTGGCGGCGGCGGCGGCATAGTCACCAAGGTGCCGAAGGCCGGCCAGGAGTGCCAGGCCGGAGAGGTGCTACTAGAAACTGAGGGCAAGCCTGTGTTCTTGCTGCATGGGGACACGGTTATGTACCGGGACATCAAAGCTGGCACCTCGGGCCCAGATGTCACCGCCCTGCGAGCCGCATTGACTGAGCTGAAATACGACGCTGGCGCCGCCTCGCCCATCTATGACGCTGCCCTATCAAAGGCCATCGACAGTCTCTATGCCAACGCCGGCTACGCCTCGCCATCGGAAGACCCCGAGGCCAAAAAAGCCAAACAAGAAGCCGAACAGGCCCTAATCCAGGCCAAAGCCGCCCTCAGCGAGGCCGGCAAGACCGACCAGGCCGCCCTAGCCCAAGCCGAAGAAGACGTGCTCAAAGCTCAGCGCGAGCTGGCCAACCCGCCTGAAGGCATGAGCCGGGAAGACGCCCGTGGCGCCCTGCGCGTAGCCCAGGCAGCTCTCAACGATCTGAAAGCACCGCGGGACACCAGCGCTGAACAAGCCGCAGTGGCCGCGGCCCAACAAGCGTTCGACGACGCCTTGCTGACGCCGGTTGGGCCGAAAGACATACTCATGGTGCCGACCGAAACGCTGCGGGTGGACCAGGTCAAGGTCAACCCCGGGGCGCCAGCTGATTCGGTTGTGGTGACCTGGACCGACACCACCATCTTTGCCAACGTCGAACTGACCGACGCCCAGAGAGCCAGCTTTTCGACTGGCGCTGAGGTCAAGGTGACCTTGTCCAACGGCGAAGTGGTGGACGGCAAGGTTGGCGAGTTGACCGAATCCACTGTGGATGAGATGGGCCAGTTCTTCCCAGCCAAGGCCCGCATTGACATTGAGGACCAGGATGCCCTGGCTGAGGTTGGGCTAGGTTCGGTCAAAGTTGACCTGGTACAGGACACTGCCAACGAGGTCTTGGTGGTACCGGTGACCGCCCTGGTGGCGTTGGCCGAGGGCGGCTATGCGGTCGAACTGAAAGACGGCACTCTAGTTGGGGTCGATGTGGGCCTGGTGGCCGACACCCGCGCCGCCATTACACCGACCACCGGTGAGCTGAACGAGGGCGATGAGGTGATCATCCCTTGAGGCCAGCCCAGGGTCTGCCTCATTTGGCCTTGCGTGGCGCCTCGAAGACCTATCCCGGCAACCCGCCCATCCACGCCTTGGACAACGCTGACCTGGATATCGCGCCGGGTGAGCTGGTGGCGGTGGTGGGGCCGTCCGGTAGCGGCAAAACCACCATGTTGTCTCTGATGGGCACGCTCGACCAGCCGACCTCCGGTGAGGTTTGGGTCGACGGGGTTAACACCGGGCAGTTGGGTGAGGCCGCCCGTTCGCGGCTGCGCTCAGACAAGATCGGCTTTGTCTTCCAGCAGTTCTATCTGCTGCCTTCGCTGACTGCTTTGGACAACGTTGCCACCGGCATGCTCTACCAGGGCATTAGCGCGTCACGGCGGCGCGCTTTGGCGATGGAAGCTTTGGGCCTGGTCGACCTGTCCAACCGGGCTACGCACCGGCCCGGTGAGTTATCTGGCGGCGAGCAACAGCGGGTGGCGATAGCCCGGGCCATGGCCGGCGGGCCGTCGATATTGTTCGCGGACGAGCCGACTGGCGCGTTGGATCAGGCCTCTGGCAGGCGGGTGCTTGAAGCCTTACGCCAGGCCAACCAGACCGGCGCCACTGTGGTGGTGATCACCCATGATGAGCACCTGGCCGAGGACTTCGACCGGCGTGTGGTCATGTTGGACGGCCGGATCGTGGCCGATGCCGGCCCATCAGTTGCCTGGGATGCCTCACCTGAGGAGACAGTGGTGTTATGAGACTGTCGCGGCGCCGCCGCCTGCGGCCAGGCGACGTGGTGGCAACAGCCACCTTGGGGCCGCGCACGCGACTGGTGCGTTCGCTGCTTTCGGCCGTGGGAATCGCCATCGGCGTTGCCGCCCTGGTGGCCATGCTGGGTTTGCCAGCTTCGAAAACAGCCCAGTTCGAGAAAGAGCTAGACGAGGCCGGTGCCAACCTGGTCAGGGTTTATCCCGGCCAGGACATGCAGACCCAAGCGACCTACCCTTTGCCAGAGACTGCCCCGGCCATGTTGGCCCGGATCCGACCGGTCACCTCGGTCGTCACGACCTGGACGGTACCGGACGGCCGTGTCTACCGCAGCGACCTGGTGCCAGCCAACCAGACCGGAGCCCTCTCGGTGGGCGTGGCAGAGGGCGACTTGCTGGGCACGTTCAAGGTCGAAATGGCCCAGGGCGAGTGGTTTTCCAGGGCCAACCTCGAACTGCCGACAGCTGTGTTGGGATCCTCGGCCGCCCAGTATCTTGGCGTTGGTGTGGGCGCGCGGATTTGGTCCGACCAACGCTGGTGGGCCGTGGTTGGCGTGCTCGAACCGATGATGCTGGCGCAAGAACTTGACGCCACCGTTTTTTTGGCCCGCGGGCCTGTGACCGAGGCCTACCCCGATCTAGAGATCGACGCCGTTTACGTGGCCGCCGCCCCGGCCAAGGCGGCCGCCGTCAAATCTGTCGCCGCGGCCACCGCCAACCCGGCTGATCCTCGCCACGTTTCGGTCGAATCGTTGGCCGACCTTGGTTGGTTTCAGGACATCGCCCTGGACCAGTTCAGGAACCTGGCCCTAGGCCTGGCGGCGATCGCCCTGCTGGTGGGCGGAATTGGCATAGCCAACACCATGGTTGTGGCGGTGATGGAGCGCCGGGGCGAAATCGGCTTGCGCCGTGCCATGGGTGCACGCACCGGCCAGATCGCCCTCCAATTTGTGCTCGAGGCGGCCCTAATTGGATTCACCGGCGGCCTGATCGGTATTGGCCTTGGGGCCTATCTGGTTTTCTTGATCACGGCCTTCCAAGCCTCGGTCTTCGTTGTCCCGACCTGGGTGCTGTTGGCCGGGCCGGGCATCTCAATGCTGATTGGCGCACTGGCCGGCCTGTATCCCTCGATCAAAGCCGCCCGGGTCTCCCCCACTATCGCCCTGCGCGCCATCTGACTCGCCTTGACTTACCCTGGCTGGCTTAGGCTCGCGCTGGCCTGGCCTGGCTAACCCTGGCTAGGGCGACCAGACCTCCACCAACGCGTCGATTTTCTGCTGTGTGATTTGGTCAGGGGTAGCAGCATCTCGGCGCGGTTCGCGTCCGTCCCAGCCCGGGGCGTCATACCCTAATCTGGGTTCAATGTCACCGGCCACGAATCTACTGATCGGACAGGCCTCGAACAGCAGACCGAGCTCGGTTGGGGTGATGCTGAGAGGCAACACCGCCATCGGCTCGGTTTGAAAGCCGTCCGCGCTAAGGGCCTCGACATCGGCGATACCCGGATGGCCGTTGTCCCTGGCGCAGGCAATCCACTCGTTTGTGACTTCTGCTACCGCCTGTTTGAAGGCCAACTCCTGAGCCGGATCAAACCCCCAAATGGGCGGTACGTAATCGATCGTCTCGGCGCATTGCCTGTACGGTTCGGTGAAGTCGCCAGTATCGGAGATCAGATAGCTCCACCCAACGGCATCCGCCGGCGATGACGCGAGTTCCGCCTGGTACTTGGCTTCCAGGTCCCCCATCCTGCGCTGCTTGGCCTCAGCCTCTGCCGGGCTATCGTTTTCCCCTCCGCCCATGTGACACATGCCGTCTTGCTCCTGGCACAGAATCCAGGGTGGATCGGAATCGAACCCGAGTTCTGCCTGGCCGTCATCCCAGATGTTGAGGCGAGCTGGCACACCCTTGGACTGCAGACACTTCACAATCGCCTTCGCAGACTCGACCTGTCTTGAACTCACAATTGATGACACGCTTGGAGTCAGGCTGGCGACATCTTCGGGCCCGGCCGAGCAGGCAGCCGCAACCACCGCGGTGGCGATGGCGCCCAAGACTCGATCAATGCGCAACCTGCGCAGACGCTCGCCTTTCGCCATATGTTCCCCTGGTGTGCGTGCCCTTCAGGGCAATCCTAGGGGTAGTAGGGACTTGGCTGGTCGCCCACCAGACCCACCTGCGGTGCGTCAGATTCGCGCAAAAGGACCGGCGGGTTGGTCATGCTTTGGCCGTGAGGCCCTCTCCAAATGGTGCTGCCGGCAGCTGGGTCTCGCCGCACGGCCCAGCCCTGGTCGTGACGCATTTTGTGGTGCATCCAGCAGACACAAGCCAGGTTGCTGGCACGGGTCTGGGTTTCGGGCTCACGGTATCTTTTGAAAGGCTCAAGGTGATCGAACTGGCACTTGGTGGCCGGCACGGTGCAACCCGGCCAACGACAGGTTTGATCACGGATTATCAGAAGCAGCCCGAGCCAGCCGGACGGCTGGTAACTGCTCGAGGAGGCGCTTTCAGAAGGCCAGGTCGACGGCTCGTCCCAATCCCAGGTGACTTCGGGGATCAGTAGCCTGCCTTTTGGGGGGCTGGGCCCAGATCCCAGGGTGACAAGCCGGCCGGTGGTCTGGTCCGCCACGATCGCCTGGCGATTGGCAAACGCCAGTATGGCATCCAGGTCCGGCCCGGTCACAGTTGAGCCGGAGCCAACCGCCAAGCCCACCGGTTCCCCAACTAACCTTTCAGGAGCATCCGACCGGGCACCGGTCCCAACCCAATCGCCAGGTCCCGCATTGCGCGATCCCGCCGCCACCTGCCCGGACCCCAGCCATGGCGGCCCGGCCCTGGTTTCAGGTATCGGTGGCCGGGCAAGGTTGTCCCCTGGGCCGCCTGGGGGCTGAACCCCGATCCCCGGTCCGGGTGACCGAACTTGGCCCAGTTGCGTTGGGCCCAACTTGACCAGCAGCCGGCCGGTTTCGATGGCCGATCGTTGGCCTGGCGTGAACTTGCCCACTGGAGGCGGGCGCGTATCCGACGGGCGGACTGCGCCCAGAGCCTCCGCACTGACCATGACCAGAAACTTGGCGCTGCGCGCGGTTGACCGCCGCACGCGATCACGTCCGGATGGGCCCGTCCTGACGCGGGCAGGCCGGCCTGCGTTACCTGGCGAAGGCAGTCCGGTGCCCTGAGCCCCGATGAACAGGTCAGCCGGCTCGGCCTGACCAACAGAGTCGACAGGAACTGAGGGCGCGACTGGGGAGGGCCGCGGCACATGGCCGGTTGGGGAGGGCTGCGGCATCGGCTTGGTGCTCGAGGGTGGCGAAATGTGACTGGACGGAGTGGGCCCCTGGTCACTGCTGGTCAAGGAGGACTGGTCGCAGCCTCGCCCGCCGTCTACGTCTGATCGCCCTGCTACCTGGTCAGCCCTTCCGGCGGCCCTGTGAAGACAATCAACCAGCAAATCAGCTTCAGCGTTGGCTAGAGTGCGGCCAGTAGGGGGCTGGCTGTGGGCCTCACGGCTGAGCGACTGTTCAATCAACGTGGCGTCAGTCGAGGAAATGTAGGCCCTTAGCCAAGACATGCCATCTGCCACGGCCGTGACGCTGACATGCCGCTTTTTCATGGCCGTTGTGTGCCGCGCGGCCGCAGTGTCTTGGTGTTCTTGCTCAACTTTGAACCTGGCAACGCGACGCAACTGCGCCGGGTTGGCCGCTGGGGTATCGCTCAACACCCGGCTAATGACTTCGCCGGCGGCCTGGCTGGTCAGTCCCCCGGTCTCCCCTATCAGGGCCGTAGCGCCCTGAAGGCTGGTACTACCGTGATCCATTGCTTCTTTCAGGGCCGGAGCTGCCTGCCGGGCCTGGCCGACTTGTGTCAGGCGAGCGGCGTCGCCGTGAGTTGATCTGGTGGCCCTGGCCAGCCAGTCCACCAATGAACGCCGGTCTTCTTCGTTGCCGGCATGCCGGTCGAACAGTGTGGCCGAAACGTCAGCGGCTTTGCCGTGGCAGGCTGTGGCGACCTGCTCATACAGCGCCACCAAACGCACCTGCTGCGTCGAAGTCAAGCCCCCGGCCGAAGCCAGTTCATCAAGTGCTTTGAAACACTGCCAGTCCCTGGGGCCGGCCCCCAAGGAGTCCAGGACCTCATCAGCGTCACGGACAACCTCAAGGCTAACGGCGCTGCTTGATCCCATGATTCTAGTATAGATGTGCGCTACGACATCGTTAGTCATCACCGGCCCGGCGGCCTGACTAGCGGATCCCACCTGACAAGTTGTCACAGCACACAAGACCCCATGACGAGGCTCCCCAACCAAGGCAGCAGGTGTACCCCACGCCCGGCAAGGCACGCCCAGGCCCGCTCTTAGGCATCAATGCGTTGGCGGTCCAAAGCTCCGGCACCTTCAACAATGAACTCCCGCCGCGGCGCCACCTCGTTACCCATCAGAAGCTCAAAGATCCGCTCGGCCGCCGCCGCGTCCCGCATTGTCACCCGGCGCAGTAAGCGCCGCTCGGGGTCCATAGTGGTCTCGGCCAGCTGGTCGGCGTCCATTTCGCCCAGACCCTTGAACCGTTGGACCGGCTGGGTGTAGCCCCGCCCAGACCGCTCCAACCGGCTTAGCAGCGATTTCAGTTCAGCCTCCGAATAGGTGTAGACATGCTCCGGTTTTTTCGACCGAGATCCAGAAATCTGCACCCGGTGCAGCGGCGGCACGGCCGCATAAACCCGGCCGGCCTCAACTATGGGCCGCATGTAGCGGAAGAACAACGTCAGCAGCAGAGTCCGGATATGAGCTCCGTCCACGTCAGCGTCTGTCATCAAAATGACCTTGCCGTAACGGACCTGGTCCAACTCAAAGGTCCGCCCCGAACCGGCCCCGACCACCTGGATGATGGCGGCACATTCGGCGTTCTTCAACATGTCGGTGATCGAGGCCTTTTGCGTATTAAGGATCTTGCCGCGAATCGGCAACAAAGCCTGAAAGTTCGAGTCCCGCGCCGGCCGGGCCGTGCCCAGGGCCGAATCGCCCTCAACGATGAACAGCTCCGAGCCTTCGACCTCGCTAGACCGGCAGTCGACCAGCTTGGACGGCATTGAAGACGTTTCCAAAGCAGTTTTCCGCCGGGAAATTTCCTTGTGGGTCCTAGCCGCGATCCGAGCTCGCATTTCGGCCACCACTTTGTCCAAGACCACATGGGCTTGGGCCTTGGCGTCCTTCTTAGTGGCGGCCAAGCGCTTGGACAACGCCTTGTAGACCACCTTGGAAACAATCGCCCGCACCGGCGCGGTACCCAGCACCTCCTTGGTTTGGCCCTCGAATTGTGGCTCGGCCAGGCGGACCGTCACCACCGCCGTCAAGCCGGCCAGCACATCGTCCTTTTCGATCCGCTCGGCCCCATCCTTGGCCGAGATCTTCAGCCGCCGGGCGCTAGCCTCGACCGCGCCCCGCACCGCTTTGACCAGACCCTGTTCGAAACCTTGCAGGTGGGTGCCACCTTTGGTCGTGGCGATGATGTTGACGAACGGCCGCACCGTCGTGTCATAACCCGTGCCCCAGCGCAGGGCCACCTCAACCTCGCAGGTTCGCTCGACTTCCGCCGGGTGCAGCTGACCGTCCTCGTCCAGCTGCTGGACAGATTCGACGAATTCACCACTGCCGCGGATATGCCAGGTGTCCTGGATGGCATGGTCAGGGGCGAGATACTCGACATAGTCAACCACTCCCCCAAGGTGGACGAACTCTTCAACTCCGCCGCCGGCGCTGGCCCGGGAATCCTTGACCAACAGCTTCAAGCCGGGCACCAGGAAAGAGGTCTGCCGGGCTCGGTCCTTCAGCGCCTCGATCAAGTAGCCCTGCGGGTCGGGGAAGACTTGGTCATCCGCCCAGTAACGCACGCGCGTGCCGGTCCTCTTCGCCGGGGCTTTGCCGGTCACGGCCAGCAGGCTGGCGTCGGTGAAAGGCCTGAAGGCCGATGCCGGACCCCGCCCGCCGGCATCGTCGAACTCGCCTGGCTCGCCCCGGTGGAAGCACATAGTGCGGACCTTGCCGCCGCGGGTGACCGAGACGTCCATCCGAGCCGAGAGCGCGTTGACAACCGAGGCCCCAACCCCATGCAAACCGCCAGCCGCGCCGTAGCCGTTGCCGGCGCCGCCAAATTTGCCGCCGGCATGCAGCTTGGTGAAAACCACCTCAACCCCGGTCAAGCCGGTTTTTGGCTCAATGTCAACCGGGATGCCACGGCCGTTGTCTTCGACCTCAAGTGAACCGTCGGGGTGCAACGTAATGACAATCTGGTCGCAATAGCCGGCCAAAGCCTCATCGACGGCGTTGTCGATAATCTCCCAGGCGCAGTGCATCAGGCCGCGCGAATCGGTCGAGCCAATGTACATGCCCGGCCGCTTGCGCACCGCTTCGAGTCCCTCAAGGACCTGCAAGTGGCGGGCGGTGTATTGACCAGGCGGCGCTAACGACACCCCAGCAGTCTAGGTATACCCACTGACATCGCTTCTGCCCCGCGCCGGTTTCGGTAAAGTCACTCAGAGGTGGTTAAGCGTGCAGCAGAACATCACCGGCATTGGTTTCATTGGGGGTGGTATGTGGTTTGATGCGACGGTGACTACGACCCAGGCCCAGCGGCTTTCCAGCGCCGACCGCTGTGATCGTTGCGGCGCCCAGGCCTATATCCGGGCCGTGTTTCGAAGCGGCGACCTGCTATTCTGCGCCCACCATGGACGCCGGGCAATGGAGCAGTTGCAGCTAGTCGCCCGCCAAATCGACGACCAGACCGACCAGCTAGGCAAAGCCGACCAACCGGAATGAGCCGGGAGTAAGCCGATTAGCTGAATCAGGCCGGCCGCCAGCCCCCTAGTCCAGGTAGTCTCTCAAAACCTGCGACCGGCTGGGGTGGCGCAGCTTCGACATGGTCTTCGATTCGATTTGCCTGATCCGCTCGCGCGTGACGCCGTAGACCTTGCCAATCTCGTCGAGTGTTTTGGGCTGTCCGTCAGTCAGGCCAAAGCGCATTGAGACCACGCCGGCCTCGCGTTCGCTCAGAGTGTCCAGCACGGCGTGGAGTTGCTCCTGTAGCAGCGTAAAGCTGACCGCGTCGGCCGGCACCACTGCCTCGGAATCCTCGATCAGGTCTCCAAACTCGCTGTCGCCGTCCTCGCCCAACGGGGTGTGCAGCGAAATCGGTTCGCGGCCGTACTTTTGGACCTCGACCACCTTTTCCGGTGTCATATCGAGTTCCTTGCCCAGTTCTTCCGGAGTCGGTTCGCGTCCCAAGTCTTGGAGCATCTGCCGCTGGACCCGGGCCAGTTTGTTAATGACCTCGACCATGTGGACAGGGATCCGGATGGTCCGGGCTTGGTCCGCCATGGCCCGAGTAATGGCCTGGCGAATCCACCAGGTGGCGTAGGTGGAGAACTTATAGCCCTTGGTGTAGTCGAACTTCTCCACGGCCCTGATCAAACCCAAGTTGCCTTCTTGGATCAGGTCCAAAAACAACATGCCACGGCCGGTGTAACGCTTGGCCAGCGACACCACCAACCTTAAGTTGGCTTCAAGCAGGTGGTTCTTGGCCCGTTCGCCATCGTTGGCCAACCACTCCAGTTCGCGCCTAAGTTTGGGCTCGGCTTCAGGCGGGCTGGCCAGCTTTTCCTCAGCAAACAGCCCGGCCTCGATCCGTTTGGCCAGCTCGACTTCCTGTTCGGCGTTAAGCAGGGCGACCTTGCCGATCTGTTTGAGGTAGTCCTTGACTGGGTCAGCCGTAGCGCCGGCCACCTGGACCTGCTGGGCTGGCGCGTCGTCATCGTCGCTGTCCGAATAGACAAAGCCGACCTCGTCCTCAGTTTCTGGTTCGCCGCCGGGCACAGGCTCAGCCCCGGCTTGGCCTTTGGCCGCCGCGACGGTGGCGGCTGCCGCAGCAGCTGCGGCTGCGTCGGCACTGCCAGCCTGCAATTCAGCTTCAGCCACCGCGACGACCTCAACGTCCACCGCGACCTGGCCGTCGACCTTGACCTCAATCTCTTCGACCAAGACCTCGGTCACGACGACTTTGTCCGCTTTGGCTTTTCTACTCCTACCGCCGGTCTTCTTGGCCGGAGCCTTAGTGGCCGTGGCCTTTGCGCCCGAGTCCTTGGCGGCCGGTTTCTCAACGGCGCCCTTGGCGGCGCCATCCGCATCCGTTCCGCCCTTGCCCGATGTCGCTTTGCTGGCCGGGGCTTTTTCCGCAGCTTTGGCTTCGGCTGGCTTTGCGGCCTTGGTCTTGGCGGTGGTGGCCTTCTTGGCCGGCGCCTTCTTAGCTGGTGCCGTCTTGGTCGCTGCGGTGGTCTTTTTGGCCGGGGCCTTAGCGGCGGCAGCGGTCTCGGCCTCAACCGGCTTGTCAGCCCTGGCCTTGGTCACTGGCGCCTTCTTCGTAGTGGCCGTTTTGGCCGCCGCCGTCGTCTTGGCGGCGGTGGTCTCCTTGGCCGCCGCCTTCTTCGCTGGTGCCGACTTGGCCGCCGCCGTCGTCTTGGCGGCGGTGGTCTCCTTGGCCGGCGCCTTCTTAGCTGGTGCCGTCTTGGCCGCCGCCGCGGTCTTGGCGGTGGTGGCCTTCTTAGCTGGTGCCGTCTTGGCCGGCGCCGCGGTCTTGCCGGTGGTGGCATTCTTGGCTGGCGCCTTTGTCGCGGTCGTGGTCTCAGCCTCAACCGGTTTGTCAGCCCCGACCTTCGCCACTGGCGCCTTCTTAGCTGGTGCCGTCTTGGCCGCCGCCGCGGTCTTGCCGGTGGTGGCCTTCTTGGCCGGCGCCTTTGTCGCGGTCGTGGTCTCAGCCTCAACCGGCTTGTCAGCCCCGACCTTCGCCACTGGCGCCTTTCGAGCCGGAGCCTTGGCGCCTGTGGTCGTCTTGGCCGCGGTTGCTTTTGCCGCCGAGGTCTCTTTGGCCACCGCTTTGGCAGCCGTGGTCTTAGCAGCCGAGGCCTTGGTTGTGGCGGTTTTCGCGGCGCCAGTCTTGGCGGCCGAGCTAGCTTTGGTCCCAGTCGCCTCTTTGACCGGTGCCGTCTTGGCAGGTGCCGTCTTGGCAAGGGCCGCCTTCGTTGCCGGTGCCGCCTTGGCAGTCGTTGCCTTTTTGGCTGGAGCAGTCTTTGAGTCAGAGGCCTTGACGGCAGGGCTGGCCGGTTTGGTGGCGACCTTGGCCGCGCGCGGCGAAGCCGCCGCGCCCGAGCGGGCAGACTTGGTTGCCGGCTTGGCACTTGTCGCCTTCTTGGCGGGAGTTTTGTCAACGGACGGCGCGGAAGCCTTTGCCACCGGTGGTCTCCTTAGTAGATAAACAGTTCAGCAGGACTGAACCGAGTTGACGGCGCCTCGAGCGCCGGGCTGGTTGTCGCACCGCAAACCGGACGCCAGTCTGGTAGCGGGAGAGTATTAGGGCGCGCGAAGTCCCGGCAAGTATAACGGTGCTCTGGTCAGTGGTGTTCCCGTCAAGCCGCGATTTGAGCCAAAACCTCACCTGTCGGCAGAACCGACCCGGCCAGGGCGGGGGAGGCCAACCGTGCCCTGTGGGCCTCAGGACAACAGCTCGGCCACACCAAGTGTTTTGCGTCCCCGCCTGACCAGGGCGAACCGCCCGTGTAGCCAATCGTCAGGCTCAAGGGGTTGATCCTCGGATTGGACCTTGGCGTTGTTGAGGTAGGCGCCCCCAGATCTGATGGTGCGCCGCGCCGCCCCTTTTGATGCTTCGATGCCGCTAGTCGCCAGCAGGTCACTGACCAGCGGCGCTGGCTCACTGGTTGTGGCCCGCGGCAACTCGGCCACGGCCGCCTGAAGGGTGGGCAAGTCCAGCGCACGGAGGTCACCACCACCGAAAAGCGCCGCCGCCGCCTGGGTGACCTGCTTCGTCGCCGCAGGGCCGTGGACAAGGCAGGTTACGTCATCGGCCAACGCCCTTTGAGCCGCCCGCTCATGGGCACGCTCTTGTGTTGCTTGGGCCAACTGAGCCAATTCCTCCATCGACCGGAAGGAGAAGACTCTGAGGTAGTTGTCGACGTCGCGGTCATCGGCGTTGAGCCAGAACTGGTGGAAGGCATAAGGAGTGGTCATGGCGGCGTCCAGCCAGATGGTGCCGGATTCGGTTTTGCCAAACTTAGTGCCGTCAGCCTTGGTCACCAGCGGTGTGGTGAAGGCGTGGGCCTCAGCTCCCAGGGCTTTGCGGATCAGCTCAACCCCGGCCACCAGGTTGCCCCACTGATCGTTACCCCCGGTCTGCAGGGTGCAGTCGTAGCGTTTGTACAGCTCCATGAAGTCCATGCCTTGCAGCACCTGGTAGGAAAACTCGGTGTAGCTCAGGCCCTGGTCGGATTCGAGGCGGCGGGCAACCGTCTGCTTGGCCAGCATGTTTGACAGCCGGAAATGCTTGCCGACCTCTCGCAGCAGGTCGATGGCGCCGAGCCCCGACGTCCAGTCGAGGTTGTTGACCATGCGGGCGGCGAATGGCCCTTCAAAGTCCAGCAACGGCTCGATCTGGACGCGAATCCGGTCGACCCAGCCGGCCACCACATCCGGGGCGTTCATGACCCGCTCACCGGTCAGCTTTGGGTCGCCAATCAAGCCTGTGGCGCCGCCAACTAGTCCCAGCGGCTTGTGGCCGGCTTGCTGCAGCCGGCGCAAGGTCAGGATCTGTACCAGGTTGCCAATATGCAGCGACGGCGCCGTTGGGTCAAAACCGCAGTAATAGGTCGCTGGGCCCTTGGCCAGATGAGCCGCCAGGGCCGCTTCATCGGTGCATTGGGCCATTAGCCCGCGAGCCGTCAGGTCCGCCAGGACCACCGGGGAATTAGACACGCGCTCTATTATGCCCAGCGGCTGGCCCTAAGGGCAGCAAGAACTGCCCAAACGCCCCGCGCCGCACCAGAAGCCCGGATCATGCCAAAGCTCTCTCTCGCGCGAATGAGCTGGTTAGGCGGCTAGCGCATGACACGGTGGGTGCGCGCCACTAGGCGGCGCGTCCCCACTGTTGCCGGGTTATGCCAAAGCTCTCTCTCGCGCGAATGAGCTGGTTAGGCGCGGTGCTTGAGCGTGTTGATGCGGCTAGCGCATGACACGGTGGGTGCGCGCCGCTAGGCGGCGCGTCGCCACTGCTGCCGGGCTATGCCAAAGCTCGGCCTCGCGCGAACGAGCTGGTTAGGCGCGGTGCTTGAGCGTGTTGATGCGGCCGTGGCGCCTGAGCAGGCCACCAGCCACCGCCATGGTCAAAGCGATCGCTACGTAAAGACTGAACCCAGCAGTACCGGTGAAGGACAGGCCGCCACCCGGTCCAGCTCCGGCTGCCCCTGGGCCGCCCGGCCCTGGACCTGGACCCGGGCCTGGACCTGGACCAGCCGTGACCGTGACCGGTACCTGAATGGAATAGGTCACGATGGTGCCATTGCATTCGACGTCAACAGTGATGTTGAGCACGGTTGTGCCGGGGGTAATACCGGTGATCGTGGCTACATGCGAGGTAATGACGCTGCCAAAGGTGCCAACGACCGAGGCCACACCCGGATGGGCTGTGCCCGAGGAGAAGTTGATAGCGGTGATGTTGCCCGGAGCTCCGGCCCTGGCCAACAGCGAGTTCAGTTCGGCTGTCAGGCTAACTGATTGGCCAACCCCCAGAGTTATGGCCGCAGTTGAGACGTCAAGCTGGTGCACCACTGGAACAAAGTCGACATCCGCCAGCATCACGCTCTGAACAGCTCCAACGGTGAAGTCAGTCTGGAGGCTGCCCGTGACCTGGGTGTTGTCCAAGACGGTTGGGATCCACGAAGCGGACTTGGCTGCCAAAAGCGTGCCGGCGTTCAATACCAGCTGGTCGATCGACGCCTGCGACAGGGGCTGTGGTGTCACGCTAAGCGAATACGGAATACCCATGTAACTGCTATTGACGTTGAGACCCGCAAGAGCGGTTCCAAGCAACGCGTTAATCTGGGCCGAGGCCGCATTTAGAGCCGCCCCAAGCGCGGCCTGGACGGTGCCATTGCTAAAGGCCGCGGTGATCGCGCCGGACACGGCGTTGGCTAGGATAGTGGACAAGTTGGCACCGCCAATGTTGGTGGTACCTGGTACCCAACTGCCGCTAAAGCTCTGGTCAAGCTGGGCCAACCAGGTGCCGGGGACAGCACCTGCCGGATCAAGCACGGCGTCATTGCCGTTGACCAAGTTAGAAAACTCCTCGCCAAAGATGAACGGCACATTGACGTTTTGGTTGACGTTAAGCGGCGGCACCGCGGCCAGGACATCGCTCAGTGGAATACCCAGCGTGTAGGCGGCCAGGGCAGTCCTGATCTGGCCCTGAAGCTGGGTGTTGAGCAGGCCCTCTACAACACTGTCAATCGGAGGCAAGCTCGTGGACACCTTTGCGGTGCCGGCACCGAGATCAATCGTCGCAGTCCCGGTGACGCTTACGGCACCACCCAAGACCGATCCGGCCAGATCAACCGTTAACTCTACGCCCGTAAGCAGGCCGAGGATGTCATCAATATCCAAGGTCAAAGATGGATTGTTGGCCGGATTAGCCAGCTCGAGCAGGCCCTGGATTTGCACCTGCAAGGACCCATTGGCCTCGGCAAAGACGTAACCCACGTTGATATCGTCCAGCGGGCAGTCTTCTACTGAGACGAAACCCTGGCCAGCATTGACGCCGTAGTCAATGTGATCAAGCTGGTGCTGCTCAAGACCGGCCTGTGGGTACAAAGTCACCCCAGACAAGCCCACCGCCGCGAGGTAACCAGTTGTGCCGGGAAGGCCCGCGAGCGTGCCGGGCACAGGCGGGTCAACCGGGTTGCCAGAAACAGTGGTCGCCCCCGCCACTTGTCCGCCCAAAAGGGTTGCGCCAGCCAGAACCAGCGCCGCAAATCCGCCTACTACCTTGCGTTTCATTCTTCGTGTCTCTCCCTCGAGAACACCCAGCACCGAACGCCATGTTTGGCACAGGGCAACATCCAGCCCAGGCAAGTGCCTAGGCCACGGCCTAGAGTACCTGATTTGCTGGGCATTTCACATAGTTGGCGCGACAATTCCCTTAGACGTTAAACCCCAGGGCACGTAGCTGTTCGCGGCCATCCTCGCTGATCCGATCCGGCCCCCAGGGCGGTGTCCAAACCCAGTTGATAACGACGCTGGCAGCCATACCCTCCAGCGAGGCCGCAGCCTGGGATTCGATCATGTCGGTCAGCGGACAGGCGGCCGAGGTCAAGGTCATATCTACCCGCACATGGCCGTCCGGCTGGATGTCGACTCCGTAAAGCAGTCCCAGGTCTACCACGTTAATACCCAGTTCGGGGTCGATTACGTCGCGCAGGGCCTCGGCCACATCGTCTTCGGTTGGCAGGGCCGGGTTGTCCGATGCCGCCGCGGCGGCGGCCGCAGCTTGGCTCGCCCCGGCAGCCGGGCTGGCTTGGGCCAGGTCCACCGGTGGCGGCGCGGCAAAGGCCGGCGAGGTGAAGTCGGGGCCAGATGCACTGGTCAAGATTCGATCCCTTCTGGAACTTGGGCAGGGCTATTATCCCCCGCTCTGGCCTTAGCCAGGGCGTCTTTCAGGGCCATCCAGCCCAGTAAGGCGCATTTGATGCGCATTGGGTAAAGCGAGACACCCTCAAATGCCATGGCGTCACCCAGCAAGTCTTCGCAGTCAGAACTAACGCCCTGGCCACGCGAATGCATCAACTCGTTCATGGCCTCAGACAAAGTGTCAACCTCAGGTAGAGCCTCACTCTTGGTCAGCTCGGTCATAATCGAGGTCGAAGCCATCGAGATAGCGCAACCCTGGCCGTCCCAGGTGACGGCGGCCAGCTGGTCGCCGTTGACTGACACTCGCAAGCGGACCCGGTCGCCACAAGTCGGGTTGACCTGAAATGACTCGCCATCAAATGACTCAGCCAAGCCGCGCCCGCGTGGGTAGCGGGCCTCGTCCATAATCAGCTGCTGGTAGAGCTGGTCCATCGCCACCATCAGGCCACTCCAAAATAGGGCCGAACCTGAGCCAAGACTTCAAGGCAGCGGTCCAGTTCCTCAGTTGTGGTATAAACGCCAAGTGAGGCCCTGGTCGAGGCCGTCACGCCCAAGGCCCGGTGCAGCGGCTGGGCGCAATGGTGACCCACCCGCACGGCCACGCCTTCTCCGTCAAGGTACTGGCCGGCATCGTGCGGATGAACCCCGGCAATCTCAAATGAGACCACGCCAATTCGCGCCGAAGTCTCGGTCGGTCCCAGCACCCGGATGCCATCGATCAAAGACAGGCCATCAAGCAGCCACCTGGTCAGTTCGGTCTCCCGGGCAGCGATCCGATCCAGCCCAACCGACTGAAGCCACTTCAAAGCGGCAGCCCAACCAATGGCGGCACTGACCGGCGGCGTGCCGGACTCAAACCGGGCCGGCGGTGGCATGAAAGTGGCCTCCCGCATCGTCACAATCTCCACCATCGAGCCGCCAAAAGCACCCGGGGTCAGGGCCTCAAGAAGTTCGTAGCGCCCATAGAGTGCGCCAATCGCCATAGGCCCATACATTTTGTGACTGGAAACGGCGGCGAAATCGACCCCCAAGGCGGCCAGGTCAACCGGTTGGTGCGGCGCGGTTTGGGCGGCATCCAGCACCGTGAAGGCGCCCACGGCCTGGGCGGCGGCGGTTATGGGGGCGACATCGGCCACGGCCCCGGTGACATTTGAGGCATGGCCAAAGGCCACCACCTTGGTCCTCTCGGTGACGATCTGATCCAGGCCGGAGATGTCGATCCGGCCGTCCGGCCCAACTGGCAAATAGGCCAGCTCAGCCCCGGTCATGGCGGCCAGACGCTGCCAGGGCACCAAGTTTGAGTGGTGCTCGGCCTGGGTCACGACGATCCGGTCGCCTTGGCCAACCCTGGATGAGGCGTTCAGCGACCAGGCCAACAAGTTGATGGCGGCAGTGGTACCGGCGGTGAAGATGATTTCGTTGTCCCTGACCCCAAAGAAGGCGGCCGTCTGGGCCCGGGCAGCCTCGTAAAGCAAAGTGGCTTCTTCAGCAATGGCATGAGTGGCCCGGTGCACAGCGGCGTTATGTGAAGTGGCGAAATCATGCTGGGCGTCCAGGCCGGTTTTGACGCGTTGGGCGGTGGCAGCCGAATCGAGGTAGATCAGCCGGACGCCGCCGCGCACAGAGCGCGATAGTTCAGGAAACAGATGGCGCAGTTCCTCTACCTCGCCACCCGTCAGTGGGTCGGCGGGCTGGTCAGCCAGGCCCGCCGGCTGGGCGTCGCCATCAACGCGCATTACTCACCAACCCCCCGAACAAAGCGGTCGTAGCCATGGTCTTCTAGCACTGTGGCCAGGTCAGGGCCGCCCTGCTCGACCACCCGGCCTTGGACCAAAACATGAACGAACTGCGGTTTGATGTAGCGCAAGATTCGGGTGTAGTGGGTGATCAGCATGATGCCGCAGCCGCTTGTGGCCTGAGCCCGGTTGACCCCCTCAGAAACGATCCTGAGCGCATCAACATCCAAACCGGAGTCGGTTTCATCCAGGACGGCGTATTTCGGTTCGAGCAACTCCATTTGCAGGATTTCCAGCCGCTTCTTCTCTCCACCGGAAAAGCCTTCGTTGACCGAGCGTTCAGAGAAGGACCGGTCGAAGCGCAGTTCATCCATAGTTGAGCCAACCTGTTTGACCCAGGCTCTGAGCGGCGGCGGCCGGCCGGCCACGGCCGTTTTGGCTGTGCGCAGGAAGTTGGCTACCGAGACTCCAGGCACCTCGACCGGGTATTGCATGGCCAAAAACAGCCCGGCCCGAGCCCTCGCGTCGACCGGCACGGCCAGCAGGTCTTGTCCGTCCATGGTGACTTCGCCGCGGGTGACCTTGTAGCCGGGCCGGCCAGCCAAGGCGTAGGCCAGGGTCGACTTGCCTGAACCGTTTGGCCCCATAATGGCGTGGGTTTGACCTGGTTCAACCTTCAGGCTCAGCCCGTTCAGAATAGGGATGTCGCCTTCGGCCGTCTCGACAGAGACGTGCAGGTCACGGATGTCAAGTGCTGTCATACCTGGCCGCTTCCCGCACCACCACTTGGTTCGATTTCGAGGTAGACAACGTCATCTGCCACAACCACCTGGTAGGTCGCCACCGCCTCGGTGGCCGGGCCGGCTAGAACCCCGCCGGTGGCCAGGTCAAAACGGGCGCCGTGGCGTGGACATTCCAACTGGCAGTCTTCGACAAAACCTTCAGATAGAACGGCCGGCCGGTGTGTGCACAAACCGCCAAGGCCATACCAGTCGCCGTCTTTAGTCTGGACCACGGTCACAGCCACTGTCCCGGGCGGGCTTTCTTCACTGGCCGGGCCAATCACCAAAGGTGGTTCGCCGGCCGCCCGGCCCAGCCGGATTTGAAACCCCATGACCTGGCCAGGGGGGATTTGGTTGGTGGTTCCAACTCGCACACGGGTCATCAGGTCTGTCCTCCTGGTTGTAGTTTGCGGTCAGTCAGTTCGAGCAAGTCTTGTTCAAGTCCGGGCAGGTCGAGGCGGCCAATCAGCTCGGCGAAAAACGCCCGTACCACCATTGAGCGGGCCTCACCAGCGCTAATCCCCCGGCTCATCAAGTAAAACAGCTGCTCAGCGTCGAATTGACCGGTGGCGCTGGCATGACCGGCGCCTTCAATCTTCCCGGTCAGGATTTCCAGATTGGGCACCGAATCCGCCCTGGCCCCCTTGGCCAGCACCAGGTTCCGGTTTTCCTGGTAGGTGTCGGTGCCGGTGGCCTGGGCCCGTATGACAACGTCGCCAACCCAGACCGAGCGGGCGGTTGGTTCAAGTAAGGCGCCTTTGTAGGTGGCGCGCGAGACGCAGTCAGGAGCCTGGTGGTCAATCAGCAGCTGGGCTTCGTGATGCTGGCCAGCGCCGGTCAGGTTGATGCCGTCGAGTTCAAGCTGTGCGCCCTGGCCGGCCAAGGCGGCTTGCACGGTTGATCTGATCAGCCCGCCGCCGGCGTTGACCAGGATATGGCGCAGCTTGGCGCCGGGCCCCAAGACCAGGCGGTGGGCGCTGTGGTGGGCGGCCGGTGCCGTGTCCCCGGCCTGGCAGCTGCCGCCGTCCCAGTTGTGGATTGCCGCCAGGGTCAGCTCGGCCGCTTCGTCGACCACAACCTCGACGGTCTGGTTCAACCGGCCTTGGCCTTTGTGGTCCAGCACCAACTTGGTCTTTGATCCGGCCTTGGCGTGGATCACCAGATGGCTGACCGCCACCTCTCCCTGGTTGGCCAAGACAAGGCGCCCTGTGGCGGCTTGGTCGCTGCTGCCCTCCAGTGTGATCAGATCAACGGCACCGGCTTGAACCCAAGCCAAAGCCGCCACCTGGTCGATTGGCGGCGGAGCCAAACCAACCTGCCCATGCGCCTGGGTGACCTTGGCGTAGCTGAGGTGAGGGCCGGCATCGGCCAAAAGCAAATCCGGCGCCGGCGTCCAAGGCCCATCGAGTAGCGGGGCCAGGCGGCCCAAGGGACAAAAGCGCCAGGCCTCTTCCCTGCTGCTGGGGCGGGCAAAGGCAGCCGGGTCATAACTGGCCAGGCGCTCGGCCCGGTGTTTGGGTGGAGCCAGGACCGGTCCGGCTGTGGCTGTCATCTAGCCCACCGATCCTTCCATCTGCAATTCGATCAGGCGGTTGAGCTCAAGGGCGTATTCCATGGGCAGTTCGCGCGCCACTGGCTCGATAAAGCCGCGCACCATCATGGCCATGGCCTCGACTTCCGGCAAGCCGCGTGACATCAGGTAGAACAGCTGATCTTGGCTGACCCGCGAGACGGTGGCTTCGTGGCCCATGGTGACATCTTCTTCGCCCACGTCAACATAGGGATAGGTGTCGGTTTGGGAAATGTCATCGACCAGCAGGGCGTCGCAAACGACCGAGCTTTTGGCCTGGTGGGCGCCAGCCTGCATTTCGATCAGGCCGCGAAACGAGGTCCGCCCGCCGCCGCGCGAAATCGACTTCGACACCACCGAACTGGAGGTCTTGGGCGCGGCGTGGATCATTTTGGCGCCGGTGTCCTGGTGCTGTTTCTGGCCAGCGAAAGCGATTGACAAGGTCTCGCCGCGGGCGCCTTCACCGGCCAAGACGCAGGCCGGGTATTTCATCGACGTCTTCGAGCCGATGTTGCCGTCAACCCACTCCATGACGCCGTGGGCCTCGACCCGGGTGCGTTTGGTCACCAGGTTGTATACGTTGGTGGACCAGTTTTGGATGGTGGTGTAGCGGACGCGGGCGTTTTTGCCCACCAGGATCTCGACCACGGCCGAATGCAGCGAATCGGTTTTGTAGATCGGGGCAGTGCAGCCTTCGACGTAATGAACCTGCGAACCTTCATCGGCAATGATCAAGGTGCGCTCGAACTGGCCCATGTTCTCAGTGTTGATCCGGAAGTAGGCCTGGAGAGGGATTCTGACGTGGACGCCGGGCGGGACGTAGATGAACGATCCGCCGGACCAGACCGCAGTGTTGAGGGCAGCGAACTTGTTATCGCTGGGCGGGACAATAGTGCCAAAGTACTGCTTGAAGGTGTCCTCGTGTTCCTTCAAGGCGGTGTCGGTGTCAAGGAAAACGACGCCTTGTTCCTCCAGGTCATCACGGATCTGGTGGTAAACCACTTCCGATTCGTATTGGGCCGCCACGCCGGCAACTAGCCGCTGCTTTTCTGCCTCTGGGATACCCAGCCGGTCGTAGGTGCGTTTGATTTCTTCCGGCAGGTCCTCCCAGCTGGTGGCCGGCCGGTCGACCGGCCTGACGTAGTACTTCATCGAGTCGAAGTCGATTTTGGTCAGGTCGGCGCCCCAGTTTGGTAGCGCCTTGCGTTCGAAGATCTTCAGGGCTTTGAGCCTGGTTTGCAGCATCCATTCAGGCTCTTGCTTGATGGCGCTGATCTCTTCGACCACGGCTTGGGTCAAGCCGCGCCTGGCACTCTCACCGGCGGTGTCCTTGTCGCGCCAGCCGTAGGCGTACTGCCCCAGTGACTCTAGGTTCTGATCCTGGCTGGAAGTCATTCCCCAACCTGGGCCGAGATACAGGCGCCGGTTGTGTCAAGCGGCACACAGGTGGTGCAAACGTGGTGGCCGTCAGCCAGGGTTGCCAATCGTTGGACGTGCACGCCTAGCAGTTCGCCGATGGCGCTGGTCTCGGCCTGGCAAATCTCGGGATAGGCCTCGGCCACTTGGTGTACCGGGCAGTGACCCTGGCATAGCTGCACCGCGAAACCGCCTGGTCCTGGACGTACCGTGGCAGCAAAACCATCTTCGTTCAAAGCCCGGGCCAGGGCGTTGGCCCTGGCCTCCGGGTCAACTCCGGCTTGTTCGACCCTGGTGGCGTAACGGTCAACCAGCACGCCGGCCCGGTGCCGGGCGAAGCCTTTGGTTGCCTCTGGGCCAACCAGGTTCGCTAAGTAGCTCAGCGCGTCAACAGCTAGTGAGTGGGCCTCGGAAACCTGCTCCCGGTGGGCGGCGTTGGTGGCGACAAAATACCTGGCGGGGCGGCCGCGGCCGCGACCGGTGGTGGAGATCTGGTGCTCTTCGATCAGGTTCCTGGATTCCAGCACAGATAAGTGACGGCGAACACCGGCCTGGGCCAGTCCCAGGGCCTGAGCAATGCCACCGGTGGTGATTGGGCCGCGGCGCAAGACCAGCTGCAGCACGGCGTCCCTAGTGGGGTGGTCTCCGTCCAGGCTGGGGGCTCCAACTATTTCTTGAGCCAACGACACCGGCCGCCCCTTTCCCAATGCGCAACAAGTCTGTGACGAAAACCTCATCAGCCTACAAGGTGATTCAGCTCAAAGCCAATCAACCGGGCCCAAGTGTCAGCAACTGGATCATCCCCGGGCCCCTGGGCCCTATTCGGTTCCGCCAGGTTGCCAGCATGCCAAAGCTCAACCTCGCGAGAAAACTGCCTCTAACCTGCTCCTTTGCAGCCAGACCGAGCTTTCGATGACTTGCTATTCAGGCCAGGTCCGCATCTGCGAATTTGGCTCCATGCCAAAGCTCAACCTCGCGACAAAACTGCCTCTAACCTGCTCCTTTGCAGCGAGTCCGAGGTATTGCAGGAAAGAGTCTAGGCCGGGGGCAGGGCGTCGAAGCCAGCGGAGTCCCTAGGACGGGGGCAGGGCGTCGAAGCCGGCGGTGTCCCTGGCCCGGACGGCCGCCAGTAAGCCCACCACGGCCGTGGGCGAACGCAGGGCACCGGACATGACTAGGGCGCAGGCCTGATCCAGATCCAGCCAGACAGGCACCAGATCGGCCTCTTCATCGACCCGCTCATGCCGCTCAGCCGCTGGAACCTCGGCCAGGTCGCGCGCCAGGAAAACGTGAATGACCTCGTCCGTGCCGCCGGGTGTGGAGTTGAATGTCAACAGGTGGCGCCAGTCCCCCGCCATCAGGTCAGCCTCTTCGGCCAGTTCGCGTTTGGCGGCTTCTATGACCGGCTCGCCCACCTCGTCCAGTAGGCCGGCCGGCGGCTCAAATAGCTCGGCGCGAACCGGGTGTCGGTATTGCCGCTGCAGCAGCACCTGGCCGGCGGCGTTCAGGGCAATCACAGCGGCGGCACCAGGGTGACGCATGTACTCCCGGCGCACCTCTTGGCCGGAAGGCAAGGCCACGACATCGGCCACGATGTCCCAAATCCGCCCGGCAAAAACGGTCTCGCTATCCCTGACAGGATGACTTACCGGCAGGTCGTGAACGCCTTCAGCCCCCGGGTTGTGCACGCCTTCGCCGTCCAGGCCCAAATCGGCATCGGCGCCCAGGTTGGCGCCCGCGGTCAGGGCCCCAACAAAGGCCTTGGCCCGGTCTTTCACGCCTCGACCTCGAGCAGGCGGCCTTCCGATTGCCTGGCCAAGGCGGCACCGATCAGCCCGGCGAAGAGCGGGTGCGGTTTGGTGGGGCGGGATTTGAATTCCGGATGGGCCTGGGTGCCAACGTAATAGGGATGCATGGACGTCTCCAGTTCGACGCATTCAACCAGTTGGCCGTCCGGTGAGGTACCGGAGATGCGCAGGCCGGCTTCGCTGAGCCGGTCGCGGTAGGCGTTGGCCACCTCATAGCGGTGGCGGTGGCGCTCGTCGACCCGAAGCGTGCCGTAGGCGTAGGCCACTAGCGAATCGGCCACCAGGGTGGCCGGGTAGGAACCCAAACGCATCGAACCACCCAAATCGCCATTCCCGTTGACGACCAGTTCTTGTTCAGCCATTGTGGCGACCACCGGATGAGGTGTCTCCGGGTCGAACTCGCTGGATGAGGCACCTTCCAGACCCAAGACGTTGCGGGCGAATTCGATCACCATGCATTGCAGGCCTAGGCACAAACCCAGGGTGGGGATGCCGTTTTCGCGGGCGACTTTCAGTGCACCAACTTTGCCGTCAATCCCTCTGATGCCAAAACCGCCTGGCACCACGACGGCGTCAACGTCAGCCAGGAGCTGGCGAGCGGTAGCCGGGTTGTCGCATTCGTCGCTCTGGACCCAACGCAGGTTGACTTTGGCGCTGCGTTGGATACCTCCGGCCCGCAGGGCCTCTGTCACCGACAAGTAGGCGTCCGGCAGATCGACGTATTTGCCCACCAGAGCCACGGTCAGCTCATGCGACGGATTGTGAACCCGGTCCAGCAACTGGCCCCAATCGGTCCAGTCGACATCGCGGAACGGCAGTTGCAGCCTTTGGACCACATAGGCGTCCAGGCCACCGGTGTGCAGCACCTTCGGAATGTCGTAGATCGAGGCAGCGTCCTCACAAGTGACCACGGCGGCCACGTCAACGTCGCACATCAAGGCGATTTTCCGTTTGATCGATTCCGGCAAGTCGCGGTCCGCCCGGCAAACTATGGCGTCTGGTTGGATGCCGATAGAGCGCAGCGCCGCCACCGAATGCTGGGTTGGTTTGGTCTTGAGCTCCTGCGAGGGCCCAATGAACGGCACCAGCGAGACATGGCAGAAGAAGCAGTTGTCGCGCCCCAGGTCCTGGCGGACCTGGCGGGCGGCCTCCAAGAAGGGCAGTGATTCGATGTCGCCGACTGTGCCGCCAATCTCGGTGATGACCACATCGACCTGGTCGGTGGCCTGGGCCCGCATCCGGGCTTTGATCTCATCGGTGATATGCGGGATGACCTGGACAGTGTCCCCTAGGTACTCGCCTTGGCGTTCCTTGGCGATGACTTTCGAATAGATCTGACCAGTGGTGACGTTGGCGCCGGCGTCCAGGGCCGTGTCTAAGAAACGCTCGTAGTGGCCAATGTCGAGGTCGGTTTCCGCCCCGTCGTCTGTCACGAAAACCTCACCGTGCTGGAAGGGGTTCATGGTGCCTGGATCGACGTTGAGGTAGGGGTCGAGCTTTTGCATTACTACGCGCAAACCGCGCGAGCGCAGCAGTTGGCCCAGTGACGATGCAGTTAGGCCCTTGCCTAGGGAGGAGGCCACACCCCCGGTGACGAAAATCTGCCTGACGACGGTGGGCGCCTCATCGGCGCGCAAGCTGGCGCGTTGTTCCACGGGCCTCCAGTCTACTGGCGGTAGCGGGTTGGCCTTGTCAACACGCCCAGGCCGGGCCGGCTTGTCATCCCCTCTGCCCGATGCCGCCTCCCGCCCCGGCCCTCATGCCAAAGCTCAACCTCGCGGTAACGGGGCTGGTCAGGGGTGGTTTATGCCAAAGCTCAACCTCGCGGCCAATAGCGGCGCAAAGCCGGTGGCAGATTGCGCTTACCAGCGCCGTAGGGCTGGTAGCAGGTCACGTTCAACCAGCAGGACTGTGCCCGCCACCACCGCCGCCGCCACCAGGCCACCGGCCAGCGACGCCACCACGGCACCACCCAAACCAGGCCAAAGCGCCAGCCCAGCCACCAAACGGCCAGCCACGGCGCCAACCACCCCGGCCACCACGGCCAGCACCGACGTGCGGCCAAGCCCGGCCAAAGCACTTGAGCCCAGGCTGCGCGCCACCGCTACCAGCAGTCCAATCCCCGCCACCGTCATGCCTATCGAGGTGCCAAGACCCAGAGCCGCCAGGGTAAACAGATCGGCCCAGCCAGCTTCTCGCGAAACTCCACGCGACATAAGAACCAAGACATAGACCGGCACTAACGCCACTGTTAACCAGCCCAGGGCGCTGGCCAGAGCCGCCAAATGGCCCTTGTGGACGGCGTAGAGCAGCCTTTGGCAAAGCGCCATCAACCCATAACCCACCAAACCCGGCGCCATTAGACACAGGCAGATCCACAACGAGCCGACGTTGCCGACATCGAGCGCAGCAAAAGCCTGCTCCAAGGCCGGCGCCACCGCCACTAATGCCACCGCCCCGGCCACAGACACTGCCACCACAGCCCGCAGGGCCAAGGCCGCACTGGCGTTGAGGGCTTGGCTATCGCCTTTGGCCGCGGCGTTGGCCAACTGCGGGAAAGCGGCGATGGCCAAGGGCACAGCGCCGATGGCGTAAGGCAGCATGTACAGCGCCTGGGCGTAGTAGTAGGTCGGCAAGGTGCCACCGGCGCCATAGTTGCCTGCCAGCAGGGCGATCACTAGAACCGAAGCTTGCTGGGCCAGCAAGGCGCCAATCCCAGCCAAGGCCAGGTTGAAGGCTTGGCGGGCGACCCCCGCCGGGAAACGCAGGCAGGGGCGCAGCCGCACTCCCGAGCGCCACAGTGGCACCAGCAACGGCAGGGTCAGCACCGCCACACCGGCAGTGGTGCCCCAGCCCAAGAGTGCCACCGCACTGCTGCCAAGCGTCTGGGGGGAATCGGGATGGCCCTTAACTAGCCCACCAAACAGCAGGTAAACCGTGATAACCGCGGCCGAGGACAGCGCCGGCGCCAAGGCTGGCCACAAGAACCGCTGGCCGGCCTGGAGACAGCCACCGGCCAGCACACCCAATCCGTAAAGGGGCACTTGAAGGGCGAACATCCTGATCAGCGTGGCCGCCAAGGCTTGTGTGCCGGGGCTAGCCGCCTCGATATCAGGGCTGATCAACAAGCCAGCCAGCGGCCCGGCCGCCAAAGCCAAGGCGCCGGCCAGGGGCAGCAACACGATCATGGCCCACGTCGCCAGGGCCGAGGCGATTTGGGAGGCCTGGCCGCGCAGTTTGTCGGCTAGCGGCACCGCCAACAATGGCACCACCACCGAGGCCAGGGCCCCACCGGCGGCGACCTCGAAAACGACATTGGGCAGAGCGTTGGCCCCGGTGTAGGCCGAACCGGCCGCCGTCGAGCCGACAGCATGGGAAAAAGCCGCCCAGCGGGCAAAACCCATCAGCCGGGAAATGATGGTCACGACCGAAATCAGCAAGGCCCCCCGGGCGACCCCTTTGGCCACGCCTTTCATTCCGGCTGTCCCGGGCTCGGATCTAAGGACATCGACCCAGGACCTGCCCCAAGACTGTCTGGCTGTGTGGCTTCGGGAACCCGCCCTTGGTACGCCTGCTCGACCAGTTCGGAACCCGGCTTACGAGTTGTGCCAAGCTGATCGAGCCGGTCGAGCCAGGGCGACTTGGCGATGACGGCGCTGAACGAGGCTCGCTCTGAGGCCAGGGTCAGCCCGGCCACCAAACCAGCCACCGCCGTTCGCACCGGCAGGGGCGCCGAACGCACCACCGCCAGCCCGGCGGCCGTGCCCAAAGCGCCGGCACCGCAGTCGCCCAGCATGGTCTTTTCCCCTAGATCACCCGGTAGCGCCGCCGCGCTCATGGCCAACGACAGGCCACCCAGCCACCGCCCGCCCCTGCGGCCAGCTAGCGAGGCCGCCAGCGGCAGCGCCGCCGCCTTCAAGGCCCGGCCAGGGCGTAAATCCAGCAAGTTGACAACGTTGGCCAGCCCAGCGATTACCGTGGTGTCGATCGCCCAGGCCGCCCCAGCCCTCAAACCAGGGCGCCGGGGCGCGGCACTGGCCAATGAACTGCCAGGCTCGCAGGCCGCAGCTAACGCCGCTGCCGTACCCAGTCCAACTATCTTGATCAGGCCGGTGGTGACGCGCCCTTGGCGCAAGGCGCCCAGGTGGCCACGTAGGCCTTTGGACGAAGCGTCACCCCGGTGGTCGTCAACGAACCCCACCGCCGCGGCCAGCGCCACCGCCCCCGAGGCGCCCAGGCGCTGCCTAGCCCGGCCCGGGGCCAGCAACCCCGCCGCCACCAGGCCGCCGGCCAAGACCAACCCACCACGTAGATCAACGACTTGGCCCCGGTAGTTAGGCCGTTGCCATTGGTTCACCGGCCGCCCCCGTTTACCGCCAGGCCGTTCTCCACCACCCGGGGCGGCGCCGGCGGCAAGGCCTGTTCGCCGGGCCCGCCCAGGCCATAGTCACCAAAAATCCCTTGCAACCCCAGCCCTGCGGCCCGCACGGCCCCGATCACCTCAGCCGCAATCACCGGTGCGTCCAGGGTTGAGACCACCTCCCTCAGCGCCTCTTCCGCCCGGCCCAACGCCACCAGATCGCCTTCTTGGCTCGAGGGACCGCAAATCACCACCGATAGTTCCTGCTTGGCCAAGGTCAACCACAACCCGTTCGCCGTTTCAGCCCGGCCTTCGAGTTCGTCATTAGCCGGCGCCTTATCCTCCTGGTCAAGATGAGAGGTCAACACCACTACCACCTGGGCCGCTTGGCTTGGCGCCTCGCCGCCCAGCAGCCGGGCCCCACTCAAAATGTCCCAGGCCGCCCCCACATCGAAGGCCTCGACTGGTTCGGCTGGCATATTGCCCTCGCCGGAATCGGGGCTAGGCGATACTGCCTCGCCGCCAAGGCCCTCGCCGCCGCCCACTGGCGCGGCGTCACTGGCCTCTTCACCACCGGGCAGCGCGGCCGGCGGCAGGCGACCGGCCAGCACCGCCGCCAAGGCCTGGCTAATCAAGTCCCCGGCCAAGTCCTGGCCCCGCTCCAAACCCAGTTCGAGCAGCGCGGCTTCAATATCGACCCGCTCGGCCCCGCCTAGGTCAAAGTATTTGTCCTCAAGCCGCACCACATTGGTCAATTCCGCCCCAGCCCGATCCAGCCCAAGACGCACCGCCTCGAGGCGTTCCTCCAGGTCAGGCCCGTAGGCCAGGATCGCCACGGGTGTCTCGGCCAGTTCGCCGTCAATCAACTCGGTCCAAGTCGCCTCGAAACCATCACCAGCAAACTGGTTGATGGCCAAGGCCTGGTCAAGTTCGGAGCGCAACACGTCCTTGTCTGCCCGCAGCGACTTGATCTGGTCCTCGAAACCAGACTCGATCGGTCCGCGCAAAGGCCCGGCACCCAGCACAATCCCAACTGCCAGGGCCAGGAAAACCGAAACCAAGGAAACAATGTGATAGCGGAAGTTCATCATCCTGGCATCACCGACTTGATCCAAGCCCAGGCGTCATCAAAACTGGCTCCAATTACCTCGAAGAAGGCGTGCCCCACTGGGGTGGCCCCTAACGCTGCCAGCAGCGTGACCAGTCCGGCCGCGCATAGAGCGACGATTTGCAGGTTCGAAACCCCGCGGCGGTAGAGCTGCGAGACGCCTTTGGCGTCAACCAGTTTGCCACCCACTCGCAGGCGAGTCAGGAAGGTCGAGGCCATGCCTTCGCGGCCTTTGTCGAGAAACTCAACCAGTGTCATATGGGTGCCGACCGCCACAATCAGCTCCGCGCCCTTATCGTCAGCAATCATCAAGGCGACATCCTCGCTGGTGCCTGGGGCTGGCAGGGTGACAAACTCCAACCCCAGCCGCTCCAGCCGGCGCGCTCCAGGCGCCCGGCCGTCGCGATAGGCGTGCAGCACTAGCTCTGCCCCGCAGCTCAGGGCCTTGTCACCGACCGAATCCATATCGCCCACCACCATGTCCGGTTTTAGGCCAGCTTCGATGACGGCGTCGGCTCCCCCATCAACACCGATGATGACCGGTTTGGCCTCTGACACATACGGTTTCAGCACGGCCAGGTCTTCGATGTAGTGGTAGCCGCGTACAACCACCAGGACCGGCCGACCCGCCAAATCGGTTTTGATCTCCGGCAGGTCTTGGTGATCGAAGAATTGCTCGTATTCGCCTTCCAGATAGGTCATCGTGTTGGCGGCGAAATCCGTCATGGCGGCTTTCAGGCCACGCCGGGCCAGCGCCATCGAATGGGCCACGGATTGCTCTGTCTGGACCTGACCGGTGGCGATAGTGCGGCCGTCCAGCTTGACCTGCCCGGAGCCGGTCAAGACTTCGACTTTGTCACCTTGACCCAGTTCCATCACTGCCGGGCCCAAGTCATCGATCAGGGCAATCCCAGCCTGGATCAAGACCTCCGGTCCAAGATTGGGAAAGCGCGACGAACACGACTTGGCCGCGTTTAGCACCGCCACCGGCCGGGCTGCCGCCAGCGCCTCGGCCGCTATCCGGTCCAAGTCTTGGTGGTCAATTACCGCGACTTCACCAATTTGGAGCTTTGGTGTCAGGTTCTTGGTGCGCGCGTCGCGGCGCACCTGGCCGCGCAGGGTCTGCCCGGCGGGCGGCGGTGACGATTTGCGGTGCAGCAGCTTTTTCATGGGCCAGCCCTATTGTCCCACGGCGGCATGACCTGGCAAAGCGCCCCTGGCCCCGGCCCGCCGGCTCAGAACAGCGCTTCAGGCGAGGCTTCAGGCGGCCGGCTCCGCTGGCTAGGTAAGCCAAGCAGCTCCTTGGCGTGGGCCAGGGCGCTGGCCGAATCCTGCCGCCCGGCCAGCATGCGGGCGATCTCAGTTGTGCGGGCGTCACCTTCTACCTGCCCGATGCCGGCCCTGGCCTCATCCTTCACCACCACCAAGTGGACCTGCCCTTGGGCGGCGACCTGCGCCAGATGCGTCACCACCACAACTTGCCTGCGCTGCCCCAGCCGGGCCAGCCGCGCGCCTACTTGGGCTGCGGCCCGGCCTGCTACACCTTGATCAACCTCGTCGAAGACCAAAGTGGTCTGGGCCTCGACGCCGCTTTGGGCCAGGACCAGTTCCAGGGCCAACATCAGGCGGGACAGTTCGCCGCCGCTGGCGCCTTTGGCCAGCGGCCTGGGCGGTATCTGTGGGTGGGGCGAAAAGACGAATTCGACCGATTCGCAGCCGTTTGGCCCAGGCGTTTCCAGCGCCTTGAGCTTCACCTCGAAGCGGGCCGTGCCCATGCCCAGGTCACTTAGTTCGCCGGTGACGGCCTTGGTTAGCTGGGCGGCGGCCGCTTTGCGGGCCTGGCTCATGGCCTCGCCGGCTTGATCGAGGCCGGCCTTGGCCTGGGCCAAGTCTCGCTCCAGAGCCTCAATCCGGGCCGGGCTGGCCTCGAGCTGGTCGAGTCGTTGCCTGGCGCCATTGGCCCAGTTGAGCACCTCAGCCACAGTTGAGCCGTGCTGCCGCAAAAGCGTAGTGATCTGAGATCGCCTGGTCTGGGCGGCTTCAAGGGCAGCCGGATCAAGGTCGATATCCAAACGCATGCCGGCCACGTCAGCTGCCAGGTCGGAGGTCAAATAGGCCAGTTCACCGGCCCGTTCAGCCAGCGGGGCGAGGGCCTGGTGATACCGGCTCAAGGCTTCAAGCTGGCGGCGAGCGGCCTCGAGCGCCACTGCCGCGCTGAGTTGTGAGGCCTCTCCGCCCACCAGGGCGAAGTGGACTACGCCAAGGCCTTGATGCAGCTCTTCGGCGTTGGCTAGCCGCTCAATTCGAGCCGGTAACTCGTCTTCTTCACCGGCCTTTGGATCGACTCGTTCGATCTGGGCCAAAGCTCCAGCCAGTGCTTCAGCCTCGCCTTGATTGGCCCTAAGCGCCTGGCTGGCCTGGGCCAGTTGACCGGTCAGTTCGCGCCAGCGATCGTAGGCAACTTGGTAGGCGGCCACCTGACCGCCCAGGCCGCCGGCTTGGTCCAGCATGTCGCGCTGTTGGGCCGGCCCGCGCAGGCGCAGCTGGTCTGACTGCCCGTGCACCGCCACCAAATCGCCCAGCACCTGGGCCAAGGTCCCAGCCGGGACCGCCGTTCCGCCCAAATGCGCCCTGGTGCGCCCCTTTGAACTGATCGATCGCAACGCCACCAGCTGACCGTCACTGTGCATGGCACCGGCCTGGCTGGCCTTGTCCAAGGCCGGATGGCCCTCAGGCAATTCGAAAACGGCCTGGGCCAGGGCTTGTTCGGCGCCGGGGCGAACCAGGGCCGGTTCGGCCCGGCCTCCTAGCAGCAGGCGCAGAGCGTTGAGCAGCATGGTTTTGCCGGCCCCGGTTTCCCCGGTGATGACGTTCAGGCCAGGGGCTAGTTCCAGCTGGGCCTGTTCAATTACCCCAAGTTGACTAACAGCCAGCTCAATCAACATGGGGCTGGCTAGCGGTGGAGTCGCGCCAACCCTTTACCGGCAGGGCGAATTTGCGAACCAGCCGGTCAGCGAACGGCGCCTGGCCAAAGCGGACAAAACGCACCGGCGAGGCCGAGCGCGTGATCTCAACCGTGCAGCCGGCTGTCAAAGGCCGCGACCGCCTTGAGTCGCCTGTGACCACGCCGCCGGAACGCGAATCAGCCCTCACCGTCACCGCGACCTTCGAGGTTGGTGCCACCACCAGCGGCCTGGCGAACAGGGCGTGGGCCGCCAAAGGCACCACCACCAAGGCTTCAACCTCCGGCCACAGCACCGGTCCACCAGCGGAAAAGGCGTGTCCGGTCGAGCCAGTCGAGGTTGCCACCATCAGACCATCGCAACCAAAGGTCATCACGGCTTTGCCGTCGATCACCAGCAGCAGTTCAACCATGCGCAACGGGTCGATCTTCTCGATACTGGCCTCGTTCAGGGCCCATTCGGTCCAGCCCTTGCCATCGGCGTCTTGGCCCCGCATCGACAAGGTGGGGCGCTCTTCAACGGTGTAGTCTCCAGCGTCGATCCGGGCGATGGCGCCGTCAAGGTCCTCAACGTCACCCTCGGCCATGAAACCAAGGTGTCCTAGGTTGATGCCAAACAGCGGCGCGTTGCGTTCGCGGGCCACCCCGGCCGAGTCAAGCAAAGTGCCGTCGCCCCCAAGTACCAAGATGACGTCAAGCGGGCCGCCGTCATCGGACAAGGTGGCCTGCCAGCCCAGCTCGGTGAAGCGTTTGACCGCAGCTTTCTGGTACTTGACCCAGGACGGGTTATGCGGGTTGGAGAAGATCAATGCTCGTTTCATGCCATCGCCTGTACTAGGTCGCTGCCGGTTTCTTGCCCGATGCCGTGCCTCACCTCAGGTAGAGACAAGCCAGATTGGCCCTTGGCCAGGGACAAGAAGAACTCATGGTTGCCGCTTGGACCTGGTAGCGGCGAATGGGCTACACCCATCACGCCCAGGTCCAGCTGGCGGGCGGCTTGCGCCACCTGCCAGACCGTTTTGGCTCGCGCCGCCGGGTCGCTGACCACGCCGCCGCTTGGCAGCGCCTGCTTGCCGACCTCGAATTGTGGTTTGACCATCAGCAATAGCCTAGCCTGCGGTGTCGACACCGCCACTAGGGCCGGCAGGACCTGTCTTAGTGAAATGAAGGACAAATCCGCCACCACCAAGGCTGGTGTGGGGTCAAGGTCTCCGGCTTCGAGGTAGCGGACATTGGTTCTGTCCTTGACTTTCACCCGCGGATCGTTGCGCAAGGTCCAGGCCAGCTGGCCGTAGCCAACGTCGACGGCGTGGACCAGGCTGGCGCCTCGGCGCAGCAACACGTCAGTAAAACCCCCAGTTGAGGCGCCGGCGTCAAGGCAGATTTGGTCGGCTATTTCCGGACAGGCCCCGGACCGTTGGGCCAGGGTGTCCAAGGCGCCGGCCAATTTGTCGCCGCCGCGAGAAACGTAGGTGGATTTGGACACCTGGGCCACTACGACGGCTTGGGCGCCGTCGATTTGACTGGCCGGTTTGGCCGCTACCCGCCCGTCGACTGTGACTAAGCCAGCTGCTACCAACTCTTGGGCCTGGTTGCGAGAGCGGGCCAGCCCGCGGCGCACCAGTTCAGCATCAAGTCTGCGCCTCATTGCTCCTGGGCCTCGGTGAACAGTGTCTCTAGCTGACTCAGGGCCTTTTCTAAGGCCCTGACCTGTTCTTCAAGGGGAGCTTCGGGTTCAAGGCTGGCGGCCTCAGCCACAGCCGCGGCCCGTTCTTCCGGTGTCATTTGCCCTCCTTGGCTCAACCGTACCTGAGCTAGCCGGGGCCTGTTCTAGTAACAGGCCCCTAAAGCCCTCGGCAAATCGGCTGGCCGGAGTTGGCCGCCATGATCGAGGTAGTGCCAAGCCGCTTGCACGGCCACCCGGATGGCCTCATCGCTGACACCTTGGCCAGTGGTCTTGAGCTGGAGCTGGCCGGCTTCGACCCAAGCTTCGGCTCCTTGAAGGCACCAGCGCCCGGCTTGAGCCTGCGGCGCCCGGTGAGGTTGGCTCAGCACCCGCAGGTCTTGAGCAATCATGGCCGGCCGCTGCGACGGCGGGCAAAGGGCGGCGTCAGTGGCTGTGCTGACTCCGGTTAACACCAACAGGCCCGGGTAGCCGGCGTTGCGGGCGCCGGCCATGTCGGTGGCTAGCCCGTCGCCCAGCACCACCGGACGCCTGGCTCTGCCTGGACCGTGGCCCGCCAAGCCCAAACTGGCAGCCTCAGCCCGGCTGGTGGCCAGGATGAAAATCTCCGGCTGAGGTTTGCCCGAGGCCTTTGGCTCCACACCGGTGGTCGCCACCAGTGCCGCCACCATGGCACCGTTGCCAGGGGCAAAGCCGGACTCAGTTGGTCTGGTCAAGTCAAGATTGGAGGCGTAGTAGGGCGTGCCGGCCTCGATGGCGTAACTGGCCTGTTCCAGGTCCCGCCAACAGACATCCGGGCCCCAGCCCTGCATCACTGCCGCCGGGGCGTCATCGGCCGCCAAAACCACTTCGAAGCCGGCCTGTTCGACGGCGTCTCTCAGCCCTTCTGCCCCTATTACCAGCACTTTTGCTCCGGCCGGCAGATCTTGGACCAGCATTTCCGCACCGGCCTGGGCGGCCGTAACGACCATGGCGCTATCCGCCTCAATGCCGAGCGCCACCAGTTTGGCGGCCTGAGCGGCAGGCGTACGCGAGGCATTGTTGGTTACAAAGACGAATCCCACCCCGGCCCGCCGCGCCAGGCAAATGGCCTCGACGGCCTGCCCGATGGCCTTGGATCCCGCGAAGCAAACCCCGTCCAGGTCGCAGATGGCTAGGTCAAAGGCTTCAACCAGCGGAACCGCCACGTCAAGAAGCTGACTCACCTGGGTGCTCCTCTTCCGACCCAAATCCACCTGTCAAGGCCCCACTAGACGCGGTGCTGCCGGCCGCAGCTTGACCTTGCTGGGCACCGTCAGGCTCACCTTCGCTCTGCCCCGTGCCCCCACCACCTTCGCCGTCACCACCAGTCCGAGCTTCGTCACCACCACCTTCGCCGTCACCACCACCTTCGCCGTCGCCACCGGTCCGGGCCTCGTTACCACCAGTCCGAGCTTCGTCACCACCAGTCCGAGCTTCGTCACCGTCGCTCTCGTCAACCGGATCAAGGTCAACCCAGTCCACTACGCCGTCTGGCGCCACTTCAAGAACCTCGATCTCGTTGGCCACGACTTGGCCGGCGGCAAGTTCCTTAATTCGGGTCAACGCCTCATCAATCCGAGTCTTGAAACCAGGGCTAGTGCAGCGGCGGCGCAGCTTGGTCAGCTGGGCCACGGCGGCGTCGAATTGGCCCAGATCTGCCCGGGCCCCGGCCAGCACCAGTCCCAATTCGACCCATTCGTCTGGGTCCATTTGGCTGGGATTGGCAGCCAACGCCAGGTCGATCGCTTCGACCACCTGACCCTGGGCCCGGAGCGAATCAGCCACCAGAGCCAGATAGTGCTTCGTTCCGCTCAAGCGCTGGAAGGTTCTCAGCTCCCTGGCGGCCTCGGCGTAGCGTCCTGAATAGTAGCTTGTCAGCCCGGCATACTCCCTGACCAGGTCAATCCGACTGGCGCGATCCGCCGCCGCCCGGGCATGGCGGTAGGCTAGTTCTGGGTCGTCTTGGAGTAACTCGTGCACCATCAACAAATGTCGAGCGACATAGTCTCTGTCCTGCTGGCTCAGGCCCGCTAGTCTCCGGGCCAACGGCTTTGGCAACTCCCCCGCCGTGATGTCCTCTGGCAGCTCGGGCACAGACCCCGCCGCCAGCCGGTTGTGGGGCCGCATCTTGCCCGGTCCGTCATCAACCCGCTCACGCCACTCGCCAGCTCCATCACCGCGAGTCCGAGCTTTGGCATCACCCCGCCCAGGCCGCCCGGACCCATTTCCGCGAGGTTGAGCTTTGGCATCATCCCGCCACGGCCGCCCAGCTCCTTTTCCGCGAGGTTGAGCTTTGGCATCATCCCGCCGCTGACGCCCCCACTTGTCCTGCCGCTGCCGGTCCCCCTGGCCTCGCCTCTCATCAGCCCCATCACCGCGAGTCCGAGCTTTGGCATCACCCCGCCACGGTCGCCCGGCTCCATCACCGTGAGTCCGAGCTTTGGCACTATCCCGCCCAGGCCGCCCCTGCGAACCCCACCGACTATCCTGCCGCTGCCGGTCCCCCTGGCCTCGCCTCTCATCAGCCCCATCACCGCGAGTCCGAGCTTTGGCATCACCCCGCCACGGTCGCCCGGCTCCAGTTCCGCGAGGTTGA
>WQXJ01000016.1 GCA_009784895.1 Micrococcales bacterium
CTCCCGCCGTGAAAAGGACTCACCGGCGCAACACCGTGGTGGTCCCATAACTGGCAAAACAGGTGGTCCCATGCTCGTGGCAAAACAACCCCTCAACCGGTCCCATGCACGTGGCAAATGACAGCGCCACGGTTCGGCCGAATCGACTTGAACGGCTGAGTTATTGGACCAGATCGAGGTGAACGATTCGATGATCGGGCCAGAGCGTTTCCCCAGGTGGGCGGAAATCGGCGTCATCGAAGCGGTCATGTCGATTGGCCGGTGTCATCGAAGCGATCATGTCGATTGGCCGGTGTCATCAAAACGATCATGTCGATTGGCCGGCGCCATCGAAGTGGTCAAGTCGATTCGGTGGTGTCATCAAAATGTTCAGTTCGATTGTTGTCCCGCAGCTACCAAGCACCAAAAACAGGGCGACTGGCCGTGACTTAGCGCGAAAACACGGTCGACAGTCGCGACTTAGCACCAAGACCGGGTCAACAGTCGCGACTTGGCATGAAAACAGGGCGACTGGCCGCGACTTGGCATGAAAACAGGGCGACTGGCCGTGACTTAGCACCAAGACAGGGTCAACAGTCGCGACTTAGCGCGAAAACACGGTCGACAGTCGCGACTTAGCATAAAGACAGGGTTATCATCTAGACCGCGGCTGTGACCAGCCTAAATGCTCCACCTCCAGAGCTCAGTCCTGTTTTGGGTCAAGGTCGTGGCGGCTTGACCTGTTTCGGTGCTAGGTCACGGCGGACCAGCCTCTTTCGGCGCTAGGTCGTGAGTCGTTCGCCTGGCCCCGCCCCTTCTGGTTCGAGTGTGCGAAGATGCGGGCGTGTCGTTAGCTCTGCCCCCAACTACTGAGCGGCTCATCCTGCGACGGATGACCGTGGCCGACCTACCGGACCTCAAGGCCATCATGCAAGATGCCGCCACCATGGTCGCCTACGAAGGACCGTTCGATGACACAGAAGTCCAGCAGTGGCTTGACAAGGCCATTGAGCAATACAAGGCCCATGGCCACTGGCTCTGGGCAGTAGTCGAGCGCCGGAGCAGCCAAACGATTGGACAATGCGGCATCACCTGGCAGCAAGTCAACGACCAACTTGTATTGGAGGTTGGCTACCTCTTCAACCGGGCGTTTTGGCACCAAGGCTTCGCCACTGAGGCGGCCCGAGCCTGCCTCGATTGGGCCTTTGGCCAGCTGGGTGCCGAAGAAGTATTCGCCATTGTCCGCGACACCAACGTCGCCTCAATGAACGTGGCCATCCGGCTGGGTATGACCATCCGAACCCGCTTTGTCAAGCACTTCCGCGGCATCGACATGCCGCACTTTGCCTTCGCCATCACTAGGCAAAACGCCAGCCAGTGGTGTGGCCGCGGGCTCGGTGCTGACTTGAAGCACTAGGCGGCCAGCCAAAACTTCATAGTCCTCAGGGGGCGGTCACGGCCGCATTGGAGGTATCGCCAAGTTGCCTATGGCGCACGCTTGGAAAGCGTGTTGGGTACAAGCACTCGGGGGTTCGGATCCCCTACCTCCGCCGTTCCCGGCCCCGCCCCGCCTGGCCCGAAGTGTGCGAATTGGACAGGGCGGCATTACCTGGCAGCAGGTCAGCGATCAGCCAGTGCTAGAGGTTGGCTGCCTTTTCAACCGGGCGTTTTGGCTCAGCCCTAGAGGTCGTCAGGAGGTTCGTCTTCCAGCACTTCGTGGGCGGCCTGCTGGGCCTTGGCGATAGCCACCAGCACACCGACCAAAATGACAATAATGCCCATCATCACCACAGTGCCCCAGATGACGTTTGGCCGGTCCGGGCTGCCCCTAAAAGACCAAGCCAACCCCATGATGATGGCCTCGACGCACATCATTACGCCAACGAATTGAGCCGCCCGGGCAGCGGCCCTATTGCCTGCTTCAAAGGCCGCCTTGCTCTTCATAGTTCGCGCCGTGCGAATGCCAGCGAAGTAGTTGATGGGCAAGGTGCCGGCTGCGGCTTTGCCGCCCAACCAGTAGACAACGACGCCGGCAATCAGGAGCACGGTCATGGGCAGCAAGATCACGGCATTCACCCTAGGGTGCCGGCCAATTGCCCGCAATCAGGGTCATCGGAGGTCATGCAAAGGCTCTGTCTCGCGGTGAGATAGCTGGTCAAGGCTTGATTTGTAGGAAGGGTCGAACTGGCCGGCAGAGGGGCAGGCCAATAGCTCGCAATCAGGGTCGTCAATGGTTATGCAAAAGCTCATTCTCGCGGCAAAGGGGCAGGCCAGAGGATCGCAGCGGTCGGCGCAGGCCAATAGCTCGCAATGTGATCTAAGTCGGATTATGCCGAAGCTCGGTCTCGCGGTGAGATAGCTGGTCAAGGCCTGATTTGTGGGAAGGGTCGACCTGGCCGGCAGAGGGGCGGCCGGGGCGCGGCAAAGGGACAGGCCAGAGGATCGCAGCGGCCGGCGCAGGCCAATAGCTCGCAATCAGGGTCATCGACGGTTATGCAAAAGCTCGATCTCGCGGCAAAGGGGCAGGCCAGAGGATCGCAGCGGTCGGCGCAGACCTTGCGGCTGCCGGGCCCGACCGCTGCGCCCAAACCGGCGGGCAGGCACAGGCCAGGGCCAGTCGGTTAGGCTTGTTCCGGCCCCCCACGTGGCGGCACCCACCCGAATCCCCCAGGACCGGAAGGTAGCAAGGGTAGGGCGGCTCTGTCGGGTACGTGGGGGGTCCTTGCGTCCGATGCCGTCCCTGGGCCAGGCGCGTTTGGCCAGCGGGCCTGTGCCACAGCCAGGAATACAGCACCAGCCCACGAGGTCCCGAACCGCGGGCTGGAGTTGATCGATGTGACCAATGTCGGTCCGGGCGCCTAGGCTCATAGGGTGAGTCAAGCCCTTTACCGCCGCTACCGGCCGGAGACCTTCAGTGAGGTTATTGGGCAGGAACACGTCACCGAACCACTCAGCCAGGCCCTACGCTCCGGCCGGGTGTCGCATGCTTATCTGTTTTCAGGACCGCGTGGCTGCGGTAAAACCACCTCGGCCAGGATTCTGGCGCGCTGCCTCAACTGCGCCCAGGGCCCTGCGGCTGAGCCCTGCGGCCAGTGCGACTCGTGCGGTGAATTGAGCCGGGCGGGGTCGGGTTCGCTGGACGTGGTCGAGATTGACGCCGCCTCCCACGGTGGCGTTGATGACACCCGTGAGCTGCGTGAACGGGCGGTTTTCGCGCCGGCCAGAGACCGTTTCAAGATTTTCATCCTGGACGAGGCCCATATGGTCTCCCAGCAGGGTCTCAATGCGCCGCTGAAGATCGTTGAGGAGCCGCCACCGCACGTCAAGTTTGTTTTCGCCACCACTGAGCCAGAAAAGGTCCTGCCCACGATTCGCTCTCGCTCGCACCATTACCCCTTCCGGTTGGTGCCGCCGGGCCTGATGACGGATTACATGTCGACGATTTGCGCCTCGGAGTCGATCACGGCCGAGGCTGGGGTCTTGCCACTAGTGGTTAAGGCTGGCGGCGGTTCGGTCCGGGACACCGAATCAGTCCTGGACCAACTGATGGCCGGGTCGGCCGAAGGGCATATCACCTACTCCGGGGCTGCGGCCTTACTCGGTTACACGCCTGCGGCCATGCTTGACCAAATGGTCGCCGCCCTAGGCTCTGGTGACGGCGCAGCCATGTTTGATGTGGTTGAGCAGGTCATTGAGTCGGGTCAAGAGCCTCGCCGCTTCGCCGAGGATCTGCTGGAGCGTTTGCGCGATCTGCTAATAATGGCAGCTAGTGGCGACCAGGCCCAGGCGGCTCTGCGCGCCTTGCCGCCAGATCAATTGGTCCCGTTGCGAGCCCAGGCCAGCGCCATTGGGCTGGCCGGGTTGTCAGCCGCAGCCGATTCGGTCAGCCAAGGCCTGGCCGCCATGATGGGCGCCACTTCGCCGCGCCTACAACTTGAACTGCTGGCGGCCAGGACCTTGATGGCGATTGGACGTCCAGTGCCGGCGCCAATGCCGAGTTCCGCTGTTGAGTTGCCGGGCCCGGCGGCTCAGGCCCGGCCCATGCGACCGGCCGGGCAGGGTCAAACCGCCGCTCCGCCCGCAGCGCCGTCCGCGCCGTTAGCGCCGGAACCGAGCCAGGGCCCAGCCAAGACCGCGGCCCGCCGGGCCCAGGCGGAGCGCGAACCAAACCAGATGCCAACCCAACCTCCTCCCACCAAAACCCCTTCCGCCTCTGCCGGCCCCGGCCCGGCGGGCCGGCAGCGCCCAAACTTCGTGGACTGGGTTGAACCCCAGGACCCAGCGACCGGTTCCGGTTCGGTTGGGCCATCGAGTCCCCTTTCAGGTGACCACGGGGCCGGCCACCCACCCCGGGCCGATGCCGGGCCGCTGGCCCCGACTGCTCCTCACCGGCCTGCACCGTCAGTTGCTCCCGGCGGCAGCAGCCTGACCGTCAGCCAGGTCAACCAGTCCTGGGACAAGCTTGCCGCCACGCTCAAGGCAATCAACATTTCGGCCGCAGCCCTGCTGGTCCAGGACGCTTTTGTGGCCCAGGCGCAGGGCGATACGGTCGAATTGGGCTTCAGTAACCCGGGGCTGGCCAAGCTCTTCACCGATCGCTTCACTGGCCCCGCCACTGAGGCTTTCAGCCAGGTTCTGGGCCGGCCACTGACGGTCATTGCGGCTGGACAAGACCGGCCGGCCGCACCCAAGGCCGCCCAACCAACCACTGTGCCCCCGGTCCTGGGGGCCGCAGCAGCGCCACAGGCCGCCGGACCTACCCTGATGCCCCAGATCCCGGAGCTCGGTCCACCGGCCGTGAGGCAGCCAAGCCCGGAGCCAACCGGGCCTGCCCACCTCAAAGCCGAGCCGCCGCCTGATCCGTCAGGGCCGGCATCGGCCGCCGCAGCTAAGCCAACACTGGCCAACGTTGCCGCACCAGCCCGGCCAGGTGAGCCCATGGTCCTGGCCGTGCCCGAGCCAACGGCTGCACCTAGCGAAGCCGAGCCGGTAGAACTGATCGACGATTCGGGCGACCCTGGACTGCGCGGTCTGACCGGCGTGCCGCTGATCCAGCGAATGTTTGACGCCGACATCATTGACGAAATCGCGCCGCCTGACGACGGCAAATAGCAGCCGAAAGCCCCGGTGAACTCGGCCACCGCTGTGTCGGCACCGTCGTGTCGGCCCTGCCGGGTAGGGTTGGCGCGTGTTTTCCGGTGCCCTGCAAGATTTGGTCGATGAGCTGGCTGCGTTGCCCGGAATTGGCCCCAAGGGTGCCAGTCGCATTTCCTTTCATTTGCTGTCCGCGCCCACAGCGGAGGTTGAACGGCTAATCACCGCCTTGACCCTGGTTAAGGAGAAGGTTCGCTTCTGCACCAGGTGTTTCAACGTGGCTGAGGACCAGTTCTGTGTGGTCTGCCAAGACCCGCGGCGGGACCAGTCGCAGATCTGCGTGGTCGAAGAGCCAAAAGACGTCATTGCCGTGGAACGGACCGGCGAGTTTGGCGGTTTGTATCACGTGCTGGGAGGGGTGATTGATCCGATTGGCGGCATTGGCCCGGACGAACTGCATATCCGCGAACTGATGTCACGTTTGGGGGATTCGAATGTCAAAGAGGTCATAATCGCAACTGACCCAAACATCGAAGGTGAGGCTACTGCCAGCTATTTGGCCCGGGCGCTGAAGGCCCTTGATATCCCGGTCAGCCGCCTCGCCAGCGGCCTGCCGGTGGGTGGCGATCTGGAGTATGCCGACGAGGTCACATTGTCCCGCGCCTTTGAGGCCCGTCGTTCGCTCTAGTGGGCCCTGGAACAACCCAGCCTTTCCCTTATGGGAGAATCACCGAACGTGTCCTGGCGCCCAGGCGCCTACCCGCAGCGACAAGTCAAGACCGCGAAACCGAGCTAGGAGGGGCCCAACTGTGAGCCTAGTGGTCCAAAAGTACGGCGGATCTTCGATCAGTGACGCCAACGCTGTGCTGCGCGTAGCTCGTCGTATCGCCGGCTACCGTCAGGCCGGCCATGACGTGGTCGTCGTGGTTAGCGCCATGGGGGATTCCACCGACGAGCTGACTGACCTGGCCGAACAGATCACCCCGAACCCACCCGGGCGCGAATTGGACATGCTGCTGACCGCCGGTGAACGTATTTCGATGGCCCTGCTGGCCATGGCCCTGCATGACCAGGGCCACGAAGCCCGCTCTTTCACCGGCTCACAGGCCGGCGTCATCACCGATCAGTCGCACGGCCAGGCCCGCATCATTGATGTCACCCCGGGGCGGATTCGCGGGGCGCTCGATGACGGTGCCGTCGCCATCGTGGCTGGTTTCCAGGGGGTTTCCCAAACCACCAAAGACGTCACCACTTTGGGCCGCGGCGGTTCCGACACCACAGCGGTGGCTTTGGCCGCTGCCCTTCAGGCCGGTGTTTGCGAGATTTACACCGACGTTGACGGTGTCTTTTCGGCCGATCCGCGACTGGTTAGGCGGGCTCGCCGCCTGGCCCGCATCACCCATGAGGAGATGCTCGAAATGGCCGCCGCCGGTGCCAAGGTCCTGCACGTCAGGTCGGTTGAGTACGCCCGCCGCTACGACGTTCCCATGCATGTCAGGTCTAGTTTCTCTGACCTGCCAGGAACCTTGATAGTCGATGGCGCCAAACCTTTCCCGCTTGGCCCTGTTTCAGTTTTCGACCCAGAAAGCACTACCGCTATGGAACAACCCATTATCTCTGGCGTGGCCCACGACCGTTCACAAGCCAAGATCACTGTGGTTGGCGTGCCGGATGTTCCGGGTAAGGCCGCCGCCATTTTCCAGGTGGTCAGTGCCGCCGGGGTCAACATCGACATGATTGTGCAAAACGTTTCGACCGAGGTGACCGGCCGGACTGACATTTCCTTCACCTTGCCTTCGGTTGAGGCTGCCACCACGGTCAGCGCCTTGGAAGGGGCCAAGGCGAATCTTGGTTACCAACGTTTGGTCCACACCGATTCGATCGGCAAACTGTCGCTAATTGGCGCTGGTATGCGTTCCCATCCAGGTGTCTCCGCCAGGCTGTTCGAGGCGCTGAGTCAGGCCGGGGTCAACATCGAAATGATTTCGACTTCTGAGATTCGCATTTCGGTGGTAACCGAGCTTGACGCCCTCGACGGCGCCGTCAGGGCCGTACACACGGCCTTTGACCTCGACACCATGGAAGACGAGGCCATGGTTTACGGAGGGACGGGCCGATGAACCCCAACCTCGCAGTGGTTGGTGCCACCGGCCAGGTCGGCTCAATGATGCGCCAGCTATTGGTTGATCGTGCCTTTGCCTATGACTCGATCCGGTTTTTCGCCTCGGCTAGGTCTGCCGGGCGCCAATTTGACTTTGATGGACAGACCATCACGGTTGAGGATCTGGACAAGGCCAACCCGGCCGGGGTAGACCTGGCCTTGTTTTCGATCGGTGGCGGCGCCTCAAAGCAATATGCCCCCTGCTTCACTGCCGTTGGCGCCACGGTCATCGACAACTCTTCGGCCTGGCGCATGGACCCGCAGGTGCCACTGGTGGTTAGCGAAGTCAACCCCGAGCTGGTCGCCGCCGCACCGAAGGGCATCATCGCCAACCCGAACTGCACCACCATGGCCGCCATGCCAGTACTTGGCCCACTCAGCCGGGCCGCTGGTCTGGTCTCGATGGTGATCTCGACCTACCAGGCCGTCAGCGGCAGCGGCGGAGTAGGAATCGATGAGCTCAAAGGTCAAGTCGACGCCGCCATGGGGCAGGACCCGACCGCCCTGGCTCGCAACGGTCAGGCCGTCGAATTCCCCCCGCCCAGTGTCTATGCCGCCCCGATCGCCATGAACGTGGTGCCTTTGGCCGGGCCAATGCTTGACGATGGTTCGGGTGAAACCAGTGAGGACCGCAAGCTGCGTGACGAGTCGCGCAAGATTCTTGGCCTGCCGGATCTGGCTGTCAGCGGCACATGCGTTCGAGTGCCGGTTTTCACCGGCCACTCTTTGTCGATCAACGCCCAGTTCGCCCGCCCCATCAAGCCAGCCGAGGCGACCAGCATTCTGAGCCAGGCTCCAGGTGTGGTTGTGTCGGAGCTACCCACTCCGCTGCAGGCCGCCGGGCAGGACCCGGTTTTCGTTGGTCGGATTCGCCAAGACCAGTCGGTGCCAGGCGACAGGGGGCTGGCCTTGTTTGTGGTTGGCGACAATCTGCGTAAAGGCGCCGCCCTCAACGCGGTCCAAATCGCCGAGCTGGTCCTAGCCGGCCGCTAGGTGGGACATCGAAGTGGTCAAAACCCTTATTGTCACCAATGACTTCCCGCCGCGCCAGGGCGGTATTGAGAACTTCGTTTTCGAGATCGCCAGCCGCTTTGACCCGGCTGACCTTGTGGTTTACACCTCCAGTAAGCCTAACGCGGCAGCCTACGATGCCGCATTGGCGTTCGAAGTGGTGCGGTCTAAGTCCAGGACTCTTTTGCCCGGGCGGACCACGGTAGGACGAGTTTGTGACTTGGTTCGCCAACACCAAATCGAGGCCATCTGGTATGGCTCGTCGGTGCCACTTGGTTTGATGGCCAAGACCGTTAGGCGCCGCAGCGGCGTTAAGCGCCAGGTGGCCACTTCCCATTCACACGAGGTCTGGTGGGCCAAACTACCTGGTACCCGCCAGGCGATGCATTACCTGGGCGAAAACGTTGACAACTTGACCTACATCACCCAGTACACCAAGGACGCCATCAGCCAAGCCCTTAGCCCGCAGGCGATCGACCGGATGGTCCGCCTGTCCCCGGCTGTATCGCCACAAACGTTCAACCCCGAGGTTGACCCACAACCGGTCTTTGAACGCTATGACCTGGCCGGGCGGCCAATTATTCTGTGCGTTGGCCGCGTGGTTTGGCGCAAGGGCCAGGACACGCTGATCAAAGCCATGCCCCGGATTCTCCAGCGCCAGCCTGAGGCAGTATTACTGATTGTCGGGACCGGACCGCAAAGCGACCACCTCAAGCGCCTGGCCTACCGTCTGGGTCTAATCGACTCGGTCATCATCACCGGCGGCGTACCTTTCGAACAGTTGCCCAGTTACTTCGCCGCGGCCAATGTCTTTGCCGGCCCCTCACGCAGCCGCTTAGGTGGTCTGGAGGTTGAAGGTTTTGGCCTGGTCTACTTAGAAGCCCAAGCCAGTGGGGTGCCAGCGGTTGTGGGCAACTCTGGCGGCACACCCGAGGCTGTCCTCGACGGCCAAACCGGATGGCTGGTCAACGGCAAAGACCCAGGCGAGGTTGCCGCCAGCATCATCCAGCTGCTAGATGACCCGGACGAAGCCCAAGCCATGGGCCAGGCCGGGCACCGCTGGGCCCAGGCGCAGTGGGATTGGGGTCAACGTTACGACACCCTGGTGACACTGCTGGAAACGCAATAGCGATCGACTTGACCGCCACCTGACTTGGCGGGGTAAGGTCTTGCGCGTGGCCAACGGGCCACGAAAACGAAAGGGCCCCCAATGAAGTCGTTGTTCAAGACCCTGGCCACCCTGAGCCTAGCTGCTGCCCTACCCCTGACCCTGGCTGCCTGCGGCAGTGATTCCGGCGGCGAAGGCACCGATGAAGCCACCGCTGATACCTCGCCTTTGCGCGTAGGCATGGAAGCTGGTTATGCCCCGTTCAACTGGACCCAGAAAGACGATTCCAACAACGCCGCGCCGATTGACGGCGGTGGCTGGGCCGGCGGCTACGACGTGGCCATTGCCCAGGCCGTGGCCCACTACATGGGTCGCGAGATCGTGGTAGTCAAAATGGACTGGGACGGTTTGATTCCGGCTTTGACTACCGGGCAGATCGACATGATTGTGGCCGGAATGTCGCCCACTGACGAGCGGCGCGAAGCCATCGACTTCTCCGATCCCTACTACACCTCTGATGCGGTCATAGTGGTACGCGGCGATTCTGAATACGCCCAAGCCACCTCGCTGGAGGACTTCGCCGGAGCCAAGATCACGGCCCAACTAGGCACCATCCACTACCCCCTGGTCGAACAGATTCCCGGGGTGGACCAGCAGACGGCGATGGATTCCTTCCCCACTATGGTGATCGCGGTCAAGAGCGGCAAAATCGACGGCTATATCTCTGAACGTCCCGGGGCGCTTTCGGCCGTGGCGGCTAACCCAGAATTGAGTTTTGTGGCCTTTGAACAAGGCCAGGGCTTTGATGTTGACCAAAACGAGATCGCCATCTCGGTGGGTGTCAAACAAGGCTCTGAACTGACCGAACAGATCAACCAGGCGCTGGCCAGCATCAGCCTGGATCAGCGGGCCCAGATGATGGATCAGGCGATTGCGAACCAGCCAGAGGGATGATTTCTTGCGGGGCGCTAATCAGGAACGGTTAGCGTGACAATCCTGGCGGCCGGCGGTAGCCGAGGGTTTTTTGCCCAGGTCTGGTACCAACTGGTTGAATACGGCGGCTGGTTCCTCAAAGGCGCCGGCTACACCATGATGATCGCCATTATCGGCACCATTGTGGGCACGGGCATTGGGTTGATGATTGGCACCGTCAGGACCCTGCCGACCGGACCACATGACGGTACGCGCTTTAGGCGGGTGGTGCTGCGGGTGATCAATGCCCTGCTGGCGGTCTATATCGAGGTTTTCAGGGGCACACCTATGTTGGTCCAAGCCCTGGTGGTGTTCTTTGGCCTCAAAGCGGTTATCGACCTTGACTTGGCCCCGCTACCGACCGGTTTGCTGGTGGTGTCAATCAACACTGGTGCCTATATGAGCGAGATTGTGCGCGGTGGCATCCAAGCAATTGACGGGGGCCAAATGGAAGCCGGGCGGGCCGTCGGCATGAAGCATTGGTCAATCATGCGCGGTGTCATCTTGCCCCAAACCATCCGCAACATCATGCCGGCCACAGGCAACGAGTTCGTGATCAACATTAAAGACACTTCGGTGCTGTTCTTGATTGGCGTGACCGAGCTGTTCACCCAGGGTAAGGCCGTACTTGGGATCACTTACCGGTCCTTCGAGGTCTATCTCACCATCGCCGCCATTTACCTGGTCCTGACCTACACCACCACTCGAGTTCTGCGTGTGCTTGAACGGCGACTGGAAGGCCCGGAAAACTTCACCTTGGCGACTTCCCAGACCATGCCGGAATCAATCCTGCTGCGCCGCCACGGTGACGGAGGTGCCCGGTGAGTACGAACGAACCGACCGTGGTGGTCGAGACTAAGCAACTAACCAAGGACTTTGGCGAAAACGAGATCCTCAAGGGCATCGACTTTTCGATCACCAAAGGCGAGGTGGTTTCCGTCATTGGTTCCTCTGGTAGTGGCAAATCGACCTTCCTGCGCTGTGTCAACCTACTTGATTGGCCCACTGGCGGTGAGGTGCTCTACCACGGCCAAAACGTGCTTGCCCCGGGTTATGACGTTAATCATTACCGGGCCAAACTGGGCATGGTCTTTCAGCAGTTCAACCTGTTTGCCAACTTGTCGGTTCTATCCAATTGCGTCATTGGGCAGATGCGAGCGGCCGGCCGGAGGCGGGCCGAGGCGGTCGACATTGCCAAAGATTTCCTAGACAAGGTCGGCATGGCACCTTACGTCAATGCCAAACCGCATCAACTCTCTGGCGGTCAGAAGCAACGGGTCGCCATCGCCCGGGCACTGTCAATGCAGCCCGAAGCCCTGCTGTTCGATGAACCAACCAGTGCCCTTGACCCCGAAATGGTTGGCGAGGTGCTCAAAGTCATCGGCTCGCTGGCCCACACCGGTCTAACCCTGATCATTGTGACTCACGAAATGGCTTTCGCCCGTGATGTCTCTGACCGCGTGGCCTTCATGGACGGCGGTGTCATTGCCGAACAAGGTCCGCCCAATCAGGTTTTCACCAATCCCAAGCTGCCGCGAACCAAGGAATTCTTGGCCCGTTTTCTTGGCGGCTAACCTTAGCGCCAGGGCGGCGTCAGTCTGCCTCGTCTAGCAGCTGGCGAGCCAGGTCCCGCAAAGGCTCGACATGTTCCGGATTGGCCATGCCAATAATGTAAATGTCCAGCATGGGCCCGATTTGCCTAGGCGATACCACCGCCGGGCCAACCAGGCCGGATAGCAGCGTGACACCGCTAAACCAGGCCACCACCAGCACAGTGACGGCCGAGGCATCAAGATCGGCCCGCATCTGACCGGCCTCGATTCCCTCTGTGACGTAGTCGGTGAAAGACTCGATCCAAAGGTAGTAGCGCCAGGCCAGCTCCTCGTTGGCAGCACCCTTTTCCAAAGACAGGCGCATACCGGCCCGGGCGATGACGTCATTCGATAACAATCCCAAAAGGGCCACGGCCGCCCGGATCAAGGCTTCCCCGGCTCTGGCCTCGCCCACGGCTTGTTCAACCGTTTGGTACATCAAGCTGTTTTGCTCTTCAATGACCTCGTCAATCACTTCTTCGAGAGTTGAGAAGTGATCAAGAATCGACCCCAAGGCCAGCCCGGAAGCCTCAGCCACCAACGCCAAAGTCACCCGCGATGCGCCAACCTGCTCAATCACCTGTGCCGCCGCAACCACAACCTGCATTCGTTCGGCTTCGCGTTGGTCCAAACCCGGCTGCGACATCTGACACTCTCTCCAGCGTTGTTATTTCCCAACAACAGTGCCACGCGCCCCTCAGCCGCACAAGACCTGGGGCAACTTGCGTGATGTAACGAGATGACCTAATGTTGCGATGTATCGAATCGATACATCGAGATTGACTTGCCGTAGCCATAGCTGATCAAAGGAGCAAAAGTCCGTGCGCAATCGGTCCAGAGTGCTTGAACTCGCCGTTCTGGGCTTGCTCCACGCCGCGCCGATGCACGGATACGAACTGCGCAAGCGCCTAAACGAAATGCTTGGCCTGCTGCGGCCCTTCTCATACGGCTCGCTCTACCCCTGCTTGAGGGAACTGGCGGACAAAGGTGCGATTACGGCATCGGGCGACCTGGACCAAGCCCCAACCGCCTCAAGGCGGGGACGGATCGTCTACCAACTGACCACGGCTGGGGCCGAACTTCTGGAGCATTTGCTGGGTGAAGCCGGACCGGCTAGCTGGGAAGACGAGAACTTCGACGTTCGTTTCGCCTTATTCGCCCAGACCGATGTCGACACTCGGGTCAGAATCCTTGAGGGCCGGCGCATCCGCATGGCGGAGAGACTCGATTCCCTCTTCACCGCCATCAACCGCGGCCAACCGGCCGATGCCTACACCGCCGAACTGCAACGCCACTCGCTCGACCAACTTGAGCGTGAGGTTCGTTGGCTGGAAGGCTTGATCGATGCCGAACGCGCTGGTAGGCGGGTCGGCAGGTCTCTCACTCCGGTCCACGCCCCGATCAGAGGGGCCCACCTATCACAATCTATTAAGGAGACAACATGAGCCCGATCCGCGTCGCCATTGCCGGCGTTGGGAACTGCGCCGCCTCGCTGGTGCAGGGCGTTCATTTCTATCGAGACGCCAAGCCAAATAGCTCGGTGCCGGGATTGATGCACGTCCAATTTGGGCCCTACCACATTAGCGACATCAACTTCGTCACCGCCTTCGACGTTGATGCGGCCAAAGTTGGCCTGGACTTAGCTGATGCCATTGTTGCCTCAGAGAACAACACCATCGAGATTTGTCAGGTGCCAGCCACAGGCATAACGGTCCAGCGCGGGCCCTCCCTGGATGGATTGGGCAAGTACTACAGCGAAACCATCACTGAGTCGAGCGCCGAACCGGTTGATGTGGTGGCGGAACTGCGGGACAAAAAAGTCGACGTGTTGGTCTCCTACTTGCCGGTAGGTTCTGAAAAAGCCGACAAGTTCTACGCCCAGTGCGCCATTGATGCCGGGGTCGCTTTTGTCAACGCCCTGCCGGTGTTTATTGCCTCGGATCCTGCCTGGTCGAAGAAATTCCAGGACGCCGGTGTGCCGATAGTGGGTGACGACATCAAATCTCAGGTTGGCGCCACTATCACCCATCGCGTCCTGGCCAGGCTGTTCGAAGACCGGGGCGTCATCATGGACCGGACCTATCAGCTGAACGTGGGCGGCAATATGGACTTCAAGAACATGTTGGAGCGAGAGCGCCTTGAGTCAAAGAAGATCTCCAAGACCCGGGCCGTGACATCGAATATTGACCACACTTTGGCTGAGCGCGACATCCACATAGGGCCATCGGACTATGTCGCCTGGCTCGATGATCGCAAATGGGCCTTTGTCCGTCTGGAAGGTCGGGCCTTCGGTGAAGTGCCGTTGAACCTGGAGTACAAGCTTGAGGTTTGGGATTCGCCCAACTCGGCCGGGATCATCATTGACGCCGTGCGCGCCGCCATGATCGCCAAGGATCGCGGCATTGGCGGCGCCATTACCTCGCCATCGACCTACTTTTTCAAGTCCCCACCAGTTCAGCACGAAGATCGTCAAGGCCGGGCCATGGTCGAGTCGTTCATCAAAGGCGAACTGGAACGCTAGGCGGCAGCGCCACTCAGCTGGGGTGGTGGTGGGTCGAGGGCTCCCGGCTGTCTCGCTCTGAGGACGCTTTAGCCTGATCTGGGTTGCGGCCTCCCGGTCCGATCTAGCCTCGTTCACATGGCTGGGGCTACAAAGACCAAACCCGCGCTCGCAACCGGGCCTGAAGCAAATCCGACCACGGCTGGACCCGGCGCCCGGAACGGCTCGCGGCGCGGCGCCATCGAACAGGCTTTGTCCCAGGCCGGTTGGGACGGGTCCAGAGTCACACGCAACTACGAGCTGACCGCAGCGCCGGCCCGCCAAGGTCCCGGGCGGGGCCACCACGGCGCGCAACATCACGTTGTCGCCTACGTACTTCAAGCCGTGCCGGGTACACCGACGGCCATAGTGGCTTCAGTTGGTGCCAACCACAACCCGGAGACAGCTCTGCGCCGAGCCATTCGCCAAGGCCAAAGGCTTGATGTGCCGCTGGTCTACGTCACCAATGGCAAAGACATCGTTGAGCATTCGACTCGCACAAACCGGCACCGGGCCGTTGCCGCTTTCGCAACGCCAAAACGGGCCTGGGCTACCTACCTGAAAGACCGCCAACTGGACCGGTCACAAGGCGACTGGCTGGCTCAGCCCTTTGACCCCGAACTCTTCAACGGTCCTGATGACCAGCTGCGCTACTACCAGATTGTCGCCATCAACCGGGTCATGGCGGCAATCGCCAAAGACCATGCCCGCGCTCTGCTGGTGATGGATCCTGGGGCCGGACGCACCACAGTGGCCCTCCAAGTCGCCGCCAAGGCCCGGGCGGCTCGGGCGGCCGCAGGCAGCTTGGAACCCCTGCGTGTGCTTTACCTGGTCGACCGGGCCATAGCCGTGGCCTCGGACTTATCTGACCAGTTTGCCCCAGCCTTTGGGCCGGTCGACCTGAGCTGGCCAGCCGGGCCGGCCAATCCGGTCTTATTCGCCACCGCGCGGGAGCTAGCCAGCTTTGACGAATCTCCAAGTCGCTATCCAAGTAGCCATTTCGACCTGGTGGTGGTCGACGAAGCCAGGACTTCCTCCTTCGACCGGCCTGGCCTGGGCCGGCTGTTGCAGTACTTCAACCGAGCCTTTCATTTGGGCATGACCTGCGCCTCCCGCGCCGAGGCGGCTGAGACCTACGCCTACTACGGCAATCCCTTGTACCTCTACACCGCCGCACAGGCCAAACAGGACGACTTCTCCCAATGGCCAGTTCTTGACCAGCACTCGGCTAAACCGAACGCTCCTGCCACCATTGCTTCAACGCCGCGACGGCGGCCGCTTCACCCAGGGGGCCCTGGTTCATTCGCAGCTCCAGCAGAAACCTATAGGCCTGGCCCACCACCGGGCCCGGCTCGAGCCCCAGCAGTGCCATTATCTGCTCGCCATCCAAGTCGGGTCTAATCGCGGCCAACTCTTCTTTCTGCTTCAGCTCTTCGATCCGAGCCTCAAGGTCGTCGTAGGCAAAAGCCAGGACCTCGGCCCGGCGGCGGTTCTGCGAGGTGCAATCCGCCCGCGTCAGCCGGTGCAAGCGTTCGAGCAGATCGCCGGCATCAACGACATAGCGACGCACGGCCGAATCGGTCCATCCGGCTTGGCCATAACCGTGAAACCGGAGGTGCAACTCGATCAACCGAGCCACCGCCTTGACCGTGGCGCTATCAAAGCGCAAGGCTTTCAGTCGTTTGGCCGCAAGTTTTGCCCCTACCACTTCGTGGTGATGGAAACTGACGGCCCCGCCGGCCTCAAAACGTCGAGTCGCCGGTTTGCCAATGTCATGGAGCAGCGCCGCCAGGCGTAGGACCAGGTCTGGCCCTGGTACCGGACCGTCAGGCCCAGTCTCCATTTCGATCGCCTGCTCCAGCACCCTGAGCGAATGCTCGTAAACATCCTTATGCCGGTGCAACGGGTCGACCTGAAGCTTCAAGGCCGGCAGTTCAGGTAGGACTGAATCAGCCAGTCCGGTAAACACCAGTAACTCAAGTCCGTGCCGCGGCGTTTCGGTCAAAAGCAGCTTGACCAGCTCGCCTTGAATTCGCTCCGGCGACACGATCGCCAGCCTTTCGGCCATAGACGTCATGGCGCCAATGACGTCTTGGCAGACCTCAAAGCCTAGTTGGCTGGTAAAGCGGGCCGCCCGCAGCATCCGCAAGGGGTCGTCATCGAACGATTGGGCCGCACTTACCGGCGTGCACAGCCGCCGCGCCGCCAGGTCAGCCAGGCCATCGAACGGGTCAACAAAGCTGATCGAGCCGGCCTGTCCTAGGGCCACGGCCATGGCGTTGACGGTGAAATCACGCCGCGACAAATCCCCGGGCAGGTCTTTGCCAAAGTCAACCGCCGGTTTGCGGCTATGGCTTTGGTAATTGTCTGAGCGGTAGGTAGTGACCTCGACCACCTCGGCGCCACGCCGGGCCCCGACCGTGCCGTATTCTTTGCCAATCTCCCAATGCGTATTGGCCCAAGTGCCCAGCACCGCCACTGACTGATCAGGGTTAGCCGAAGTCGCAAAATCCAGATCTGCTATGTCCCGGCCCAACATCAGATCCCGCACCGGGCCACCGACCAAGGCCAATTCGTGGCCCGCTGCCGCAAAGGCCTGACCCAGCGAAAGCGCGGCCGCCGGCAGTCGCTCCAGCGCCCGCTCGATCAATTCGCCACGGGCGGCGGACTGGTTATTGGCCAAAGGGCCTTTGCCATCATTTCCCACGATGCTCCAGCCTAACGGCGCTAATCGCGACGGGCGCGGCACCAAAGACGCATCACCCACTTTGACCGGGTCGGCGCCAGGCGCCGGCTCGTGCCGACACCGTAACTATGCCCAGTTGTTGGGGATATTCTCCAGTGCCCTAGGCTGGCGTACATGGCTTCCTTAGGTCTGGGTCAGGCGCGCGCCTGCGCCGACCTACCGGTGACCAAAGAGGTTTCGGCTGGTGGCTTGGTAGTCGATGCGATTGACGGCATCGCCCAGGCCGCTGTCATCGCCCGGCGCAATCGGGGCGGCCGGCTCGAATGGTGCCTACCGAAGGGGCATCTGGAGTCAGGTGAAACCCCAGCTCAGGCCGCCGTACGGGAGGTTCACGAAGAGACAGGTATTCGTGGCACCGTGGTGCGGCATTTGGGCACAATCGACTATTGGTTTCAAGGTGAGACTGCCCGCATTCACAAAATTGTCCATCACTACCTGCTTTGCGCCATAGATGGCAGCTTGACCAGCGAAAACGATCCAGATGAAGAGGCCGAGGTGGTCGCCTGGGTGCCGCTGGACCACCTCAAGACCCGCCTGGCTTATCCCAATGAACGCCGGCTGGTCCAAGTTGCCCGGTCTGTGTTGAACGGTGAAGCGTGAGCGCTAGGCGACCTCTACTGGCCAGCAGCTTGGCTGTGTTGCTTGGCCTAGTCTTGGCGCTACCGGCTGGGGCGGCCCCAAGGCCGATGCCGGCCCTGGCCTCGACCGGTCAGCCGGCCGGTTATGGCGCTTTGCCGGGCGCGGCGCCCGGGGCCGAGGCCGAGGTTGTAATCGAGGCTGCCACCACCGCCATTACCAGTACCGAACAGATGATCGAAGTCAGTGGCCAGGTCATCAGCCACTCGGAACAAGACTTGCGTGGAGATATCTCGTTCAGAGTGGCCAATGACGCTTTCGTAGATCGCCAGTCACTTGAGGATTGGCGCGGGCTGGATTTAGCCGGCCTGGACGAAGCCTCATGGGAGGCCGTGGCGGAAAGCCGCCAGTTGCTAACCGCGGGCGGCCAGCTCGAATTCAGCCTGGCAGTCAAAGCCAACGCCTTGAACCTGGGCAACTTGGACGATGAGCCGGGCTGGGGGCCACGCGGTTTCGCCATCAGTTTCTCCACCAATCAGGGTTTGGTCGCCGCCGCCCCTGGCTATTTGACCTTTGCCCCACCCGAAGAGGTCGCCGCCAGAGCCAGGCTGACCGTGACCGCCGGTCTGGTTATTGCCCCCAATGAGGCCTGGCCAGAAACCGTCACCCGGCTAACCGGCCTGATGCGGGCCACCAACAGCCCAGATATCACTTGGCTGCTCGACCCGGCGGTGCTGGACCAGGAAGCCACCCAAAGCCCCAATGGGGCCAGGCCTTTGGCCACATCCGTCAGCCAGGCTCTTGAAGACGGTAAAACCATTTACGCCTTGCCCTATGGCGACCCGTCTCTAGCCCGGCTGGCCCAGATCCAAGACCAGGCTTTCCCCCTGGTCGACCAGGCCCTTGTCTTCGGTGAGGCCCGCCTGATCGAGCTGTTGGGCGAACCAACGGCGGCCTTGATCCGCACCGGGGTTGATTGGGTCGAAGGCAGCGTCGACGCCAACACCTTGGCCCTAGCTAGCCGCACCGGCGCCCGCGCCCTGGTTTTGGCAGCTGAGGGGCATTCGCCGGCCAACGACCAGATTGGTCAAATGGTTGAAATGGCCTCCGGTGGCGCCAGGGTCCCGGCTTTGGTGGCCGACGCCTCCTTGACTAGCGCTGTCGTGTCGCCGCAGGAGGCTTCGCTGATAACGGGCTACGCCTCGGCCACTTTGGCGCTTGAAGCCGCCCAGCAGCAGCTAACCGACCGGCCTGGCCGCAGTGCCATCACCCTGCCGCGCGATGCCGAGGCCAGCGCCGGTTTGGCCCAGCGTCTAGCCGGGCTGATGAACTCACCTTGGGTGGCGGCCTCATCCTTGGACCAAACCATCGAAACCAAGCCGGCCAGCCGTCTGGATGTGGCCGGTTCGGCTGGGCCAGATTCCGGGCCCAGCGATGGCCAGTTACGCCAGGTTGCCCTGACTGTCCAACGAGCCGAGGCTTTTTCCACTATTACCGGCGATCCGGTGGCCTTTTACCAAGAAGTTCTGCCAGACCTGCTGATGGCTTTGTCTGGCGCCTGCCACAGCCGCCCGGCTTGCGATGCCGCTGCCGTCAAGGCCACGGGCGCTGCCAACACCAGGATGGATCAGGTTTCCGTGGTCACCGGCGGAGACATCAACCTGATCAGCAACAATGGCAAGGTGCCGGTTATCATCGCCAACCGCTCGATTGATGATGTGGCCGGGTTACGCGTCAGTCTTGAGCCAAAAACCACGGCCGTGCGGGCCGGTCAGGCCCAAAGTGTCGACATTAAGGCTGGCGAATCGGCCACTGTCCGCATTGAGGTCCAGGCTGTCGCCAACGGCATGGTGCCGGTCATGGTGGACCTGTCTAATCAGGCCGGCGACTCGGTTATGGTGCCAGCCGAGTTCAACATGCGGGTTAGAGCCGGTTGGGAAGACGTCTTCACCGCTATTGGCGGTGCGCTAGTGCTCGGAGTGCTGATCGTTGGCCTGATCCAGGCGGTGCGACAGCGGGGCCGGCGCCGCCAAGGGGACCTAGAGCGGGTTAAGGCCACAACGTGACGCGCCGGGACCCTAACTATTTCGACTACCAGATCAGGCCTTTCGGTTCATGGGAAGGACCGGTCGGTTCAGATTCGCCGACCGAACTAATCGCACCGGTCAAGCTGCCTGAGTTCGAACGGGTTCCTTGGCGCCAACGATTAGCTGAGAACCTAGCCGAAGCCCAATTGGCTGGGGCGGTCGAGCCTGCAGCGGTAGCTGACCTCGAACCACCCGCCCCTGAGCCGTTGCCTACCGCTGGCCCCGCCAGTGATGCCGACATCCCCCTGGCCCCGCTAGTTCAACAGGCGCCGCCAACCCCGCCGGTTCCACAGGCGCCGCCAGCCCAGCCTCCACCACCGGCTCTGCCAGCTCCGTCAGTTCCACAGGCGCCGCCAACTCCGCCTCCACCACCGGCTCTGCCAGCTCCGCCAGTTGGCCAGGTGCCAACTGACCAGCCCGTCAATCAGCATCCGAGTGGTGAAAGACCCAAGTCGATCCTGGGTTCAACAATGGCCATGGCCTCTGGCACCCTCACCAGCCGCCTGCTCGGCTTGGTCCGAATGGCCGTCATGGTCGGGGTCTTTGGCAGCGGCTTGACGGCGGCGGCCAACGCCTTTGACGTGGCCAATGGTGTGCCCAATTTCATTTACGCCATTTTGGCTGGCGGCGTGCTCAACGCCGTCCTAGTGCCACAAATTGTCCGCGCCTTCGCCGATGGCCGGGGCAACGAATATGTCTACCGGCTGCTAACCCTGGGCACTGTCATATTGGCGGTGCTAACCATCGCGCTGACCCTGGGCGCGGCCTGGCTGGTACTAGCTTTTACTTCCGGCTGGCCAGCCGACCAGCTCGCCCTGGCCACCACCTTTGCCTACTGGTGTGTGCCGCAGGTGTTTTTCTACGGCCTATACACGCTTTGGGGCCAAGTGCTCAACGCCCGTGGTTCCTTTGCCGCCGTGATGTGGGCACCGGTGCTGAACAATGTCATTTCGATTATCGGTTTCGGCACCTTCGCCATTGTTTTCAAACAGAAAACTGACGTCACCGGCTGGAGTGGCGGACAGGTCTTCTTGGTTGCCGGCACCGCCACCGCCGGCATCGCCTTGCAGGCGCTGGTGCTGCTAATCCCAATGGCACGGCTGGGATTATGGCCGCGGTTGCGCTTCGGTTTCAGGGGTTACGGTCTGTCCCGAGCCGCCACCATAGCCGGCTGGACCACCCTGGCCACACTGGTGGACCAAACCGCCATGTTAGTGGCGGTGCGGTTTTCCTCGGCCGCCCAGCATGCCGCCCCTAATGGACAGTTGGTCGCCTCCAACTGGGCTTTGACCTATGGCCTTTCGACCTACATCATTCCCCATTCACTGATCACGGTTTCGCTGACAACAGCCATATTCACGCGCATGTCCCAGGCCGCCGTGGCCGGAGACATGGCGGCCGTACGGCGCGATCTGTCTTATGGCATTCGCACCACATCAGTCTTCAGTTGCTTCTTCACGGCCGTCTTGGTCACTCTGGCTCTGCCGATCACCCGGCTGTTGTTGTTCACCTCGAGCCCCGACGGTATTGCCCCGGCGGCGGCCGTGTTGGTGCCACTGGCCCTTGGTTTGGTCCCATTGGGTATCACTTTGTTGGTACGCCGGGTCTTTTTCGCCCTGGACGACGGACGGACGGTTTTTTGGCTCCAGGTCCCCATGTCACTGGTCTGGATTGGCTTCGCCTTTCTGTCGATCAAGTTACTGCCACCGTCGTGGTGGGTAATCGGGGTGGGTTTGGGCCAAACCTTGTCATTCCTAGCTGGGGCCGTTCTGCGTTTGAATTCCCTTCACGACCGCCTGGGCGGAGTCGACGGACGCCGCTTGGCTTGGATGCACCTGCGCACCGGTGCGGCCGCTGTCGTCACCGGGCTGTTTGGCTATCTGCTTGGCCGTTGGCTACCGTTCGCCTCGCCGATCGCCTCGCGCGGCGCCGCGCTGGGCAACGTCGTCGTGGTCGGCTTGGCCATGACGGTGGTGTACCTACTTTGCCTTCGCCTGATGCGGGTGAGGGAATTGAGTGACTTCCTAGCTCCGGCCTTGTCCAAACTGCGACACCGTAGTGCGGGCTGACAAAGCCAGAGAGGTGACCACTAGGATGGGCGCGACCACCTGGCAGCCGCCCTACTGAGAGGACCTCTTACACATGGACTCTGAAGCGTCGAGGCCCTCCTTGGCCGTGGGCGATCAGTTGATGGGACGCTACCGATTGACTGGCCAGCTGGTTGTCTCACTTCCCAGTTGCGCCCGCTACCGGGCAACAGACCGGATATTGAACCGAGAGGTCGACGTCTACCTAATCTGGGGTGACAGGGTTCAAGAGGCAGTTGACGCCGCCAGACGAGCCGCCTTGGTTGACGATCCGCGTTTGGCCCGCGTCATAGATGCCGGTTCATATTCCGGCACCTGGTTCATTTTGACTTCCCCGGCCGATGGCGTCTCCCTGGCCGATCTAGGCCCCGTTCCGGCAGCCCAGGCCCGCGCCATCGCCGGCGAGGCCGCCACTGCCCTGCAAGTTGCGGCCGAGCGCGACGTCCACCACCTGGCCCTGCGGCCTGAGAACATCGCCCTAGGTGATGGCAAATCTCTGACCATATTGGGCTTGGCTTGGGAAGCTGCCTTGCGCGGGATAGAGCTTGACAAGACGGCCACCGCCCTGCTGGCTGATGCCCGTGGCCTGGTGGCCGTGCTCTACAGTGCTTTGACGGCCCGCTGGCCGGGTGACGTACCCAGCCAAGAGCCCGGACCGCCAGTTTGGGACGGCCAGCCGGTCGCCCCGATCGAGCTGGTCAGCGGTGTGCCCGGTGACCTCAACACACTTTGTTCGGTCACCTTGGCCGGCCGCGGGCTGGGGCCCAGCCAGCCAGCCGAGGTCGTCTCTGACCTGGGAGTTTGGCCCACACTCGAGGTGCCGATGCCACTCGGCCTGGGACCTTCTACGACCCTTGGAGCGCTATCGGAGTTCGAACCTTTAGCCCAAACCGAGGACTTGCCCAGTGCCACTACCGACCTTGATGTCACCGAACCAGACCAGGTAGATCCCGCTGGGCCGGTGGCCCCAGCCGAGCCAGCGCCCGAGGCACTAGTTGAGGCTGCAACTGAGACTGAGGCCCAGGCCGAGCCAGCTGCCCCGCCCCAGGCCGACCAGGCCCCAGACCCAGACGACCAGACCCCTGACGAGCCGCCAATCCAAGCCCTGCCCCTACCAGCCGAAACTGTGGCCGCTTCGTCACTGTTGGCCGAGGCGACCGAGACGCTGGCCCCGCCAGTGGTTGAGGCGAGCGGGGAAAACCAGCTTGACCAGGGCCTCAGCCCGGCCGAGCCAGCCAGGCGGCTCAATGACGTGATTGAGGATCTAGACAGGCTGGCTGGCCCGCCTGGAGACGAGGCGGACCGGTTCGCCAGCCCGGACGAGGATGCTGGCAACGATCCTGACCTGGACCACGAACTGGCCCAAATCGAATCCCTTCTGGCCGAGGCCCGTGCCCTAGCCGAATCGACGCTGGGTGATTGGGTGCCAGGCCCGGGCGAAGAGGCCAGTTCCACGGTCGCTGCCCCTGCCACCTTGTTCCAAGACGAACCAAGCCAATTTGATGACAGCGGGCTTGAGCCGGCGGCCGAGTTCGACCAAGCCAGCGCCGAAGATACGGCGCTTGGCCAAGAAGCGGCAGGCCGCGGGGCCAGCGACGAACCAACCGACTTGCTATCACCGATTTCAGCCGAAGAGACAGTGGTGGATCTAGGTGCTATTGACGACCAAACCCAGGCCCAGAGCCTGCCCGGGGCACCGGACAGTGACGAGGTGGCCGGACTAGAAGGGGAATATTCAGGCGACCAGGACAGTTTCGAGGAGGTGTTGGAGTCCCCGCCTGCACGGGTGACACGGAGCCGCATCAATCTCAGGGGGATAATGATTCTGGTCCTGATTCTGGTTGTGGCCCTGGTCATTGGCCTAGTCGTTTTGGGACAGGCCGGGGTGCTCCAGTTCGGAATTGGACCACTCGAAGCGGCGCCGGCCTCAAGCGCTTTTGGCGCCATTCTGACATAGGAGTTAGAGGCATGAAACAGCTGGCTATTATCGGATCAGGCCCCGCCGGGTACACGGGGGCGATTTACGCCGCCCGGGCCGGCTTTGAGCCGGTGGTTGTGGCCGGATCGGTGACGGCCGGAGGTGCGCTGATGACCACCACCGAAGTAGAGAACTTCCCTGGCTTCCCCGAAGGCGTCCAAGGCCCTGATCTGATGGACAAACTGGCGACTCAAGCCATGCGTTTTGGCGCTGAGATTGTCTACGACGATGTCGTTGAGGTCGAGTTGACTAGCCCGGTCAAGCAGATCACCACCGGTGAAGGCAAAGTCTTTCAAGCCCAGGCCGTGATTCTGGCCACCGGCTCGGCCTATCTTGAGCTGGGTCTGGAAGCCGAAAAGCGACTTATGGGCAAAGGTGTCAGCTACTGCGCCACCTGCGATGGATTCTTTTTCCGCGACAAACAGATCGTGGTAGTGGGCGGTGGCGACAGCGCCATGGAGGAGGCCCTATTCCTGACCAAATTCGCCACCAAAGTGTCAGTAGTACACCGGCGCGGCGAGCTCAGGGCCAGCCGGATAATGGCCGAGCGAGCCATGAACCACCCGGCCATCGATTTCGAATGGCATTCTGTGGTGACCGATGTGACTGGCCAAGACGTGGTCGACGGCGTGCAGTTACAAGATGTGCGCACCGGCCAAATCCGACACCTGCCAACCGATGGTCTGTTCGTGGCTATTGGCCACACGCCCAGGTCGGATCTGTTCAAAGACCAAGTCGACCTTGACCCCAAGGGTTATGTCGTGGTCAGCGGCAGTGCCGCCCCAGGAGAATCCAGCCAAGTCACAGCCACCTCAGCGCCGGGTGTCTTTGCCTGTGGTGATCTGGTTGACCACACCTATCGGCAAGCCATTACGGCGGCCGCTTCGGGCGCCCAGGCCGCCCTGGACGTACAAGGCTATCTAACCGAACTTGAGGCCGGTTCCGGCAACTAGAGAAGGTCGCAGTGCCGGGCCGGTCCCGGTATGCGAGGATAATTGTGCCTAAAGACAAACAGCGAGGAAGAACCATCAAATGAGCGCATTAGCAGACGTCAACGACCAGACCTTTGAGGCCGAGGTAATCCAGGCAAGCTTGCCGGTACTGGTCGATTTTTGGGCGCCCTGGTGCGGCCCATGCCGCCAACTCATGCCAATCGTGGAGCAGCTGGCCACCGAGCACGGCGACAAAATCAAGTTCGTCAAGATCAACATTGACGAAAACCCGCAAACGGCCCGCCAGCAGAACGTGGTCTCGGTGCCAACCCTGAACGTTTTCAAGGACGGCCAATTGGTCAAGGCAATCGTCGGAGCCAGGCCCAAGCCAATGCTGGTGGCCGAGCTATCTGAGTATCTGACCTGATTTGGGTTGGTTGAACACTCAAGTGGTTCCGGGCGCGGCGGTCAGGCCAAAATGACCCACCGTGGCACTCGTCTAGATCCCTGGTTCGAGGCCTACGCCGAACGCACCCACTGGCTCAAGGTCTCCGAGACCAGGGCCCTTTTTGCCGTGGCCAACCGGCCTGAGGTGGTTTCACTGGCCGGTGGCATGCCGTTCTTGGACGCCCTGCCTATGGATATGATCGCCAAGGTCACCCACGACCTAATCGCCACTGAAGGCGCCGTGGCGCTGCAATATGGCAGCGGCCAGGGACATCCCAGACTGCGCGAGCTCATCACCATGGTCATGGCCGAGGAAAAGGCCTTCACCCACGCTGACGATGTCGTTGTCACAACCGGCTCACAACACGCCTTAGACCTGGTCACACGGGTTTTCATCGACCCTGGCGATGTCGTTTTGGCCGAGGCGCCGAGCTATGTCGGGGCGTTGTCAGTTTTCCATTCCTACCAAGCTGCGGTTATCCATGTGGCAATGGACGATTCAGGCTTGATCCCCGAAGCCCTGGACCAGGCCGTCATCCAAGCCCAGGCCGGTGGCCGGCCGGTCAAGTTCGTTTACACCGTACCGAGTTTTCACAACCCGGCCGGTGTCACTCAGCCACTTGACCGGCGCATCGAGGTGCTGGAGGTCTGCCAACGCCACGGCCTACTTCTAGTTGAAGACAACCCTTACGGGCTGCTTAGTTTCGACGGCACTATCACTCCGGCCATCCGGTCTATGGACGAAGAAGGCGTGCTCTACCTGGGTTCGTTTTCCAAAACCCTGGGCCCGGGTTACCGCACTGGATGGGTGGCCGCCCCTCATGCCGTGCGCGAGAAGCTGGTCCTGGCCAGTGAGGCGTCAGTTCTGTGTCCGTCCCATGCTTCCCAGCTGTCAATTGCGGCTTATTTAGAGAACTGTGATTGGCGCGGCCAAATCGAGGCCTACCGCCAGGCCTACCGGGTGCGCTGCCAGGCCATGATGGCGGCCCTGAGAGAACATCTGCCGTCCTGCCACTGGACAAAACCGACGGGCGGCTTCTACACCTGGGTGACCACGCCATCGGGCATAAACACAAAGGCGATGCTGCCACGGGCTACCAGCGCGCTGGTGGCCTACGTTTCCGGTACGGCCTTTTACGCCGACGGCCAGGGGCACAACCAAATGCGCTTGTCCTTCTGCTACCCCACGCCTGAGCGGATCAACGAAGGTGTGCGGCGCCTGGGCGGAGTCTTGGACCAAGAACTTCAGCTGGTGCAGATGTTTGGCTCTGAGAGGGTTGAACACGGCGACAACGTCAACTTCCCCGCGCCCGATACAGCGTGACGTGATGGCAGCGTCCCAGTACAGCCACGCGCTTGAGCCACTGGTGCCAGGCGCCTCATTGGAAGGATAGAAGATGTCGTCAAGAACGGTAATGGTGCTGGCAGGTGGGCTTTCGCACGAGCGCGAGGTGTCGTTGCGGTCCGGGCGACGGACAGCCGCAGCGCTGCGACAGGCTGGCTATGACGTCATCGAAACCGACCTTGAGGCTGGCCTCATCACAACCCTGTCTGTCGACCAAGTCGACCTGGTATGGCCTTTGCTGCACGGCGCCAGCGGCGAAGACGGTTCGGTCGGTGATGTGCTCGAATTGCTTAACGTGCCCTACCTGGGAGCCGACCCACGGGCCTCACGTATCGCCTGGAACAAAGCCATCGCCAAAACAACTTTGCGCCGTCAAGGCATCAAAACGCCTGACTTCGTCACCTTGCCGCAGTCTTTGTTCCGCGAGCTGGGCGCCGGCGCACTGTTGAAACTGCTGGAGGCCTCTTTTGGATTGCCAGTCATGGTCAAACCGCTGATGGGTGGTTCGGCCCTGGGAATCACCCGGGTCGATTCACCCAGCCAGTTGCCTAATGCCATGATGGACTGCTTCTCCTATTGCGACTACGCCATGTTCGAACGGGTCGTTGACGGGGTTGAACTAGCCGTGTCGGTGGTTGACCGGGGTAATGGCCCTGAAGCCTTGCCGGCGGTGGAGATTGAGACTGACGGTCCCTATGACTACGACGCCCGCTACAACCCTGGCCGGACCGAGTTCTTCGCGCCGGCCCGGATCAGCTCCGCAGCCGCCCTTAGGGCCGGGGAAATTGCCGTCAAATGCCACACTGGCCTGGGCTTACGGCATTTGTCACGGACCGACATGTTTCTGGGCCATGACGGTGAGGTCTACTTCCTTGAGGTCAACGTTTCTCCAGGCATGCAGGAAACCTCGCTGCTGCCCCAAGGCGCCCTGGCGGCCGGACAGACACTGCCCAAGCTGTACTCCGCCATGGTTGAGGCCGCCTTGGCGTCACCGGCCCAATAGGAATCGCCATCGACGTTTTAAAGGGCTAGTTGGAGTCCTTGGGCTACTTTTCAGGGGCGGCCAGACAGAACTGGTTGCCGTCTGGGTCCTCGAGTACCACCCAGTCGAGTGGTCCCATTTGGTGGGCGGCCACAAACTTGGCGCCAAGTGACTTCAGCCGCTCGACTTGGGCATCCCGGTTGGGGGCCGACATGTCCAGGTGAAGCCGGTTTTTTCCCGGCGTCGGGTCAGTCACCTTCTGGAAACCCAATGACAGCCCTTCGCCGGCGGCGACCATCACAAAGAAGCCATCGCCGTCGTAAACGATTTGTGTTTCAAGGGCTTCGGCCCACCAAGCAGCCAGGGCCCGGGCGTCAGTCGTATCGAACGTGACCATTCCAATGTTGATTGCCATAACCCGAGCCTACGGCAGTTGGGGCGACCGCAGCCGGCGGGAATTGTTCACCAGCCCCCTGGTCTGAGCCTTGGTTGATCTGGCGCGATCAAGCCCAGGATCCGGTCGAGGTCCTGAACCGAGGCGAATTCAATGGTTATGCGACCTTTGGCCTTGCCCAAAGTGATTTTGACATTCGTATCTAGGTGGTCAATCAGCTTGTCCTGCAACTCATCTAGCGCCTCGGTGCGTGAACCCGCCCGCGAGCTGGCCCGGCTTTTTGCTTTGGGCGGTGGGATGTCACCGACGGCCACCATCTGCTCGGTTGAACGCACTGAGAGACCTTCCGCCACAATTTTCTGAGCTAGGCGCTCCATGGCGGCGGCGTCTTCAAGTCCGAGCAATGCCCGTCCATGCCCGGCTGAAAGCACTCCGGCCGCCAGGCGGCGCTGCACCAGGCTTGGCAGCTTCAGCAGTCGCAAAGTGTTGGTGATTTGTGGCCGCGAGCGCGCCAGGCGTCCGGCTAGCTCTTCCTGGGTGCAGCCAAAATCGTCCATCAGCTGCTGATAGGCGGCGGCTTCCTCCAGCGGATTGAGTTCCGCCCGGTGCAGGTTCTCCAGCAAAGCGTCTCTGAGCATGTCGCCGTCATCGGTTTGGCGGACGATGGCGGGGATCTCGGCCAGGCCCAGCCGCTGGGCCGCCCGCCAGCGACGCTCCCCCACGACCAGTTCGTAGCGGTCCTTGGCCAAAGGCCGGACCACAATAGGCTGGAGTAGTCCAACCGCCTTGATCGAGGCTGCTAGCTCGTCTAGCTCGTCGGAGTCAAAGACCTGCCGTGGCTGGTGCCGGTTTGGTTTGATTTTGGCCACCGCCACGGTGGCAAAGTAGGCACCGGGCACCTCGACTAGGTCTGCTTGACCGGTTGAGGTGAGGCCGGGCTTTGAACCGGTGCCACCGAAGAAGACATCTGCCGGTCTATCGACGCGTTCGGCCGGGCCACCAGGCCGCGAAGTTGAAGCCGGTTCTTGCGGGATTAACGCGCCTAGGCCTTTGCCCAAGCCGCGCCGCCGGTTAGCCATGACTTGCTCCTTCGAAGGGCTGGTGAACAGTTCTCTTGGTCAACTCTTTGGCCGCCTCCAAGTAGGCCAAAGCGCCGCTTGAAGATGGATCGTAGGTCAAAACCGTCTGCCCGTAACCAGGTGCCTCGCTGACCCTAACCGACCGCGGAATGGGCGGGTCGAGCACCTGGGCCGGGAAATGCTGGCGCACTTCGTTGACCACGTCATGCGCCAATTTGGTCCGCTGGTCGAACATCGTCAGCAGGATGGTCGAAAGCTGGAGTTCGGGGTTGAGCGAGTCCCGGATCAAGTTGACCGTCTGGATCAATTGGCTCAGCCCCTCCAAGGCGTAGTACTCACACTGAATTGGGATCAAGACCTCGCGGCCGGCGACAAAGGCGTTGAGGGTCAGCAGGCCCAAACTTGGCGGGCAGTCAATCAGAATGTAGTCCAGTTGTCTTTCGCCCCTGAGATGCCAGTCCACTCTGAGCTGCTCGAGCGCACGGTCGAGTAGGTGCTCGCGGCCAGCCATGGCGACTAGTTCAATTTCGGCTCCCGAAAGGTCAATTGTGGCCGGCACACACCAGAGTCCGTCTACCTCAGGACATGCCGCCATGACTTCAATCATGGCCCTGCCATCCAGCAAGACGTCATAGACAGTGGCGCTGTCCGGGCGCAGCTCAATGCCTAAGGCAGTTGAGGCATTGCCCTGAGGGTCGCAGTCCACCACCAAAACGCGGCAGCCGCCAATGGCCAGGGCCGCAGCCAAGTTGACCGCCGTTGTGGTCTTGCCGACACCGCCTTTTTGGTTGGCCACGGTCACGATCCGGGTACGAGCCGGCCTATCAAAGGCCACGCCTTGCAGTTTGGCCCGCCGGCGAGCGTCGCGGGCGACCTCGTCGCCAACCGGCGTGTCAGAGACCCACGTTTCACGTGAAACATTGGCGTGCCGGCCACCGGCTCTGGCCCCGCCTGATGGCGCCATCTGGTCGCTCGGCATCACGTCGCCTTCCTTTCCCCGCCACCAGTATGGGCCACAGCACCAACCTTGCCGGGGCCCAGTTGCCCCCGCACCACGAACGTTTTGTCGTTGGCCAGCGGCGTGGCCTCAATCACTGCTAGTCCCTCGTAACCCAGGTGGTGCATCGCCTCTTGACAACGATTGAGTTCTTGACCAGCACTGCGGCCTTTCAGGGCCAAATACAGTCCACCGGGTTTGAGTAACTCGGCCGCCCAGGCGGCCATCTCATCTAGGGCGCCAACGGCCCGCGAAACCACCGCCTCGACCTGTCGATGGCCGGCCAGTTCCTGCGCTCGACTCCATGTCAAAGTGACATTGGACAGACCGAGTCGAGTCCTAACCTCCTCAAGCCAAGTTATGCGCCGTTTCATTGAGTCAACCAGCTCGAAGCAGAGGTCCGGCCGAGCCAAGGCCAACACCACTCCAGGTAGGCCGGCCCCCGACCCAATGTCCATAACGGTGCCCCCGGCCGGTAGGTGGGGCACCAGGCTGGCGCAATTGGCCAAATGCCTGGACCACAACCGCCCAGTTTCACGCGGTCCTATCAGTCCCCGTTTCGGTCCTTGGCTGGCCAGCATGGCCGCGAAAACGGCCATCTGATCGTAGGCCGGTCCAAACAGCCTGCGCACGGCCTGGTGGTCCAGCTTGGCGTCATCATCCGGGCCGGTAGCGACCGGCCTCATCAAGCCGGCCTGACAACCACGAACCGTTCGGGGTCAACGCCGCTCGATTCAGAAACCAGCCCAGCCTCGGCCACACGGTCATGGACCACTTTGCGTTCAAAAGCGTTCATTGGTTCTAGCGACAGGTGGACGCCTTTGGTCTTGACCTCGGTGATGATCTGGTCAGCCACTTGCTGCAATTGCTCACGCCGCCCAGCTCGGTACCCAGCCACGTCCAGCATCAGCCGCGACCGGTCGCCAGTTCTGTTTTGGATGGCGATCCGAGTCAATTCCTGCAGGGCATCAAGCACCTCTCCGTCCCGGCCGACCAGTTTCTTCAACTCACCGCCAGAGGACTCCTCACTGACAACCGCCACCACGGCTCGGCCGTGATCGACATCAATGTCGATATCGCCGTCCATATCAACAATGTCGAGGAACTCCTCCAAATAGTCGGCCGCAACCTCGCCTTCGTTTTCAAGGCGAGAAGACCTTGACTTGGACGTCTCATCGGCGTCTTGGCTCTGGTCTAAGGCCACTTCGGCCAGCTCGGTGGCCTCGTCTGTCTCAACTTGGTTCTCAGCTGGTTGGCTGAGGGCATCGTTGTCTTGACTCACTACCTGGCTCCTCAATCATTTGCGCTGCTTGCGCGAGGTCTTCTTTGGTTGTTGACGCTGCCCACTTTGTGGTTTGGCTTGGTTGGGGCCAGCCTGGCTGCCCTTTTGGCTGCCGCTAGCTTGGTTCGACTGGCTATCTTGGCCGCCGGCATTGGCTCGTTTGGCGGTGTCCTTTTTGCCTGCTGACGGGCCGTCAACGGCCGATGCCGGCTCAGGCTCTGGCTTTGGACCGCCGGGTTTTGGCCCGGTGCCTTTGCGATCCGCTCGGCTGGTCCGCTTCGGCTGGACACGTTGGCCCGAAGGTGGCTCAATGATGGCCGGCGGCGGCTCATCCTCCACCTGATCTGGTTCGCCCCGCTTGGCGCGTCTCTTGGCTTTGCGTGCTTCTAAGCGTTTTTCCGCCTCTGTGCCTGGAGTTGGCATACGGCGAATGACAAAGAATTGTTGGCCCATCGACCACAGGTTGGTGGTCAGCCAGTAAATCAGCACGCCAATAGGGAAGTTCACGCCAGTGACAAAGAAGATCAAGGGCATGCCGTAGAGCATGATCTTCTGGGTCCGGTACATCGGGTTGTCGGCCGCCATGGCCGGGACGTTCTTCATGGTCAGCTGACGCTGCGTGGTGAAAGTCGTCACTGACATGGCCACTATCAACACCATGGTGACTATGCGCACGGTGACTGCCGGTGCGCCGGCCCAGGTCTCGGGGTTCATGAAAGTAGCCGAGAGTGGCGCGCCAAAAAGCTTTGACTCCATGACTTGGCCGGCCACTTTGGCGTCGATTGGGCCAATCGAAGTAATCGAGCCGCCCTTGTAGATTCCCTTCTGCAGCAGTGGCATTGAGTAAAGCACTCGGAACAGCGCAAAGAAGAAAGGGGACTGGGCCAAGATGGGCAGGCAGGAGCTCAGCGGGTTGGCGCCGTGCTTCTTGTACAACGCCATCAGCTCTTCTTGCTGGCGTCGTTTCGACACCGGGTCGGTTTTGCCCTTATAGCGCTTTTGTAGCCGCTGAACCTCCGGCTGAATCAACTGCATGGCGCGTGAAGATCGGATCTGCTTGACGAACAACGGGATCATGATCATGCGCATCACTACCACCAACATGACAATTGCCAGGATCCAAGCGACCGAGCTCTTGGCCCCAAACACCAAGGCAAAGGCCTTGTGAGAGCCGTACATGATCCAGGCCACCAACCACATGATGGGGCTTAGAATCGAATCAAACCAACCCATTGTACACCTTCCTGGTAGCCTCTTGTACAACAGGCTCTGGCCCCGTTGACATAGCCAGCACCAAGCGCTGACCTGAGCGAACGCCGGGATTAGCAGCTGGTATGGCAGCCTGAGTTGGGCTCGGCGTTAACTGGCCGGCTGCTGACTGGCCGGCTACGGTCGACAAGCTGGCGCTGCTTGGGGCCGGCCAGCGCTCCGGTACATGATCAACCCCGCCTGGGCTCCAAGGGTTGCAGCGCAACAGCCGCCAGGCTGTTAGCGCCAACCCTTTGACCAGTCCCAGCCGCCTGAGTGCGGTGATCGAGTACTGCGAACAACACGGATAGTAGCGGCAGCTTGGCGCGAACATCGGTGAGATCAGTCGCTGGTACAGGCGCACCAGTCCAGCCAGGGCCAGTGCCGGCCCTCTGATCAACCGTTGGTAACTCACGTCACCTACTTGCCTTTTCAATGGCCCGCCCAAGGCAGTTGGACACAGAGCTTCGCAGGGTCGAATACTCAGCTGTCGCCGCTGGTGGCAGGGCTCTGACCACGACGCCCGTGCCGTTAGGGATTTGTACCAGTTGACTAGCCAGGATGGCGCGTAGTCGCCTGGTCACGCGGTGACGAATAACCGAATTGCCGACCGCCTTGGAGACAGCCAAGCCAAGTAACCGTTGGTTGTCCTGGCGCCGTGAGGCGTAGGCCACAACTAGGCCTGAGCCTGCCCTGCCACCGCCTTGCGTAGCCACGAAATCGGCCGGGCGCCGCATCCGGTTGGCCCTGGAGAGCACGTCAGCTAGGCCGAAAGTTGGCTGCGGCCCTTGCGCCGCCTGGCCGCCAAGATGCTTCGCCCGGCCCGCGTGCGCATACGCAGCCGGAAGCCGTGGGTTCTGGCCCGGCGGCGATTATTGGGTTGAAAGGTTCTCTTGCTCACGGTCCTACTCCACCACTTTGTCCCCCAGGCCCATTTGGACCCCGCGCTTGCCCGCGACATCTGCCAAGGCAGCGTCGCGTCGCGCCCCTGGGCACGAAGATTCGTCATTAGTGCATAGCCGGGCACAAAGGTACGGTCTGAAGCCGCATTTGGTCAAACCACAACCTCTTACTGGCTTGGCCACCGACCGAAGTTACGCCTGGCCTGAGGCGCTTAGGCGCCAGGGCCCGGCCCGTTGTCTAGTTGACTGCCTAAGCCCGGCTCGACCGCGTCTTGCCAGCCCAACCCCAGCCAACACTTTCGAGGCTCTGGCGGCCGTTCACGACCAGCTTCATTCGATCCGTTGACCAGCCGTTACACGCCTGGTGCGGAGCGGAATCGGGGCTTGGGCCAGCAGTCACTTGGTTCTCTTTGCCAGGTCTGGGGCAGACACCGAGGCGATTGGGCCATTAGCATTCGTACACGGCCTGCGCGCCAAAGCCGAACCTAAGGACCAACCGTGGATGAACCTCGCGAGATTAGCCAAATTTGGAAGCAAGCCCGGCAAATCTGGGATGACGAGGGCAGCCTGTCTGGCCAGCGCCTCGGCTTCCTTTCCCTGATCAAACCGGTTGCCCTGGTCCAAGACACGGCACTATTGGCGGTTGGCTCCCAGTACGCCAAGGACTACCTCGAGGCCAACTTGGCCGGTCTGATCGAAACAACACTTAGCCGCATTACCTCAAAACCGATGAACATCGCCATTTCGATCGACCCCACGGTGGACACCGAGCTGGCCCCAGCTGAGCCAGCCGAAACCCCAGCCAGCCAGGTCGAGCCGAACGACCCAGCAGACCGCAACCGGCCCCATCCCAGCCAGCTGCGTGGCCGTTACACCTTTGACACCTTTGTCATTGGCCCCTCAAACCGCTTTGCCCACGCCGCCGCCGTGGCCGTAGCTGAAGCTCCAGCCAAGGCTTATAACCCGCTGTTTATCTATGGTGGCTCCGGACTGGGTAAAACCCACCTGCTGCACGCCATCGGCAACTACGCCCAGGTCCTCGAAACCGCTCACAAGGTTCGCTACGCCACCTCGGAGGAGTTCACCAACGATTTCATCAACTTTGTCCGCGACGGCAAGATGGAAGACTTCCAGCGCCGGTACCGCAACAACGACATTCTGTTGATTGACGACATCCAGTTTCTCAAAGGCAAAGGTCAAACCATGGAAGAGTTCTTCCACACCTTCAACGCCTTGCATAACTCTGGCAGTCAGGTCGTCATCACCTCTGACCTAGCCCCGAAACAACTTGACGGTTTTGAGGACCGGATGCGCTCGCGCTTCGAGTGGGGCTTGTTGACGGACGTTCAGCCGCCGGATCTTGAGACTCGAATTGCTATCCTGCGCAAAAAAGCCGACAGCGAAGGCATCACGGCCAGTTTTGATGTCCTTGAGTACATCGCCCAACGAATCACCACCAACATCCGCGAACTCGAAGGTTCGCTCATCCGCGTAACTGCCTTTGCCTCGCTCAATCATCAGTCAGTTGACCTGTCGCTGGCTGAAATCGTCCTACGCGACCTCATCACCGACCACCCGGCCCAAATCACCACGGCCTCCATCATTGCCCACACTGCCAAGTACTATGACTACTCCATTGACGAGCTTTGTGGTCCGTCTCGTTCACGCAATCTGGTCAACGCCCGCCAAATTGCCATGTACCTATGCCGCGAGCTGACCGACCTATCGCTGCCAGCTATTGGCCGCGAATTTGGCGGGCGGGACCACACCACGGTGATGCACGCCCAAAAACGGGTCAAGGAATCAATGGCCGAGAAACGTTCAGTCTTCATCCGCGTGACCGAACTGACCAACCGCATAAAGCAACAGGCGGCCGATTCCTAAACCGGTGGTATTTATTAACAGCTGTGTACAAACCTGTGGATGGCGGTGGATATCGCCATCGCCGATGTGTACAGCCCAGTTGTTTTCTGTGGACAGGGCACCCATGTTGCGGTTTTCTCCCCAGCCCAGCCTCGCCGCCCACAGCCTGCCCACAGCCGCTTGCACAGCCCCGAGCGCCCTTTGACCTGTGGCAATAGCTGTTTTCCACACTACCCACAGGCCCTACGACGCTTAACGTAGTATCTCTTAATGACAGCTTGTGGATCACCCGCATTGAGCAACCTGGCTCTACCTAGGGAATTGTTCACCAGCCCCCTAGCCCGGTCTGAAGCCCGGTAGAAGGTGCGCTGCGATAACTGATCGGCCCCCAAACGCTTTGGCCCGGCGGCCGGTTGGCTAGGTCCGCTCGGCGGTCGTGGCCAGATCGACCAGGCGATAGGGTCGTTGCCCCGCTAAGGTTGGTGGACAGTAATTTACGAAGGAGACGTGGCATGAAGCTTGTGCTTGACCGCGACACATTGGCTGAGGCTGCCTCATGGGTGGCCCGGGCGCTGCCCCAGCGTCCGCCCAGCCCGGTGCTGTCTGGTGTCCGGATAAAGGCAGAGACAAAAGATGCCGGACACGTCACCTTGACCACCTTCGACTATGAGGTCTCGGCCAAGTTCGACGTTCCGGCGCAGGTTGATGAAGCAGGTGAGGTACTGGTCTCGGGCAAGTTGCTCAACGAGATCGCCAAGTCCCTTCCGGCCAAGCCGGTGACCTTGTCAGTCGAGGGTCCCAAGGTTCACGTCAATTGTGGAGCCTCAGCCTTCACCCTGTTGACCATGCCGATCGACGACTATCCGGCCTTGCCACCACTGCCCACGACAGTTGGCGCGGTCCAGGCGGATGTCTTTACTGAGGCCGTTGGCCAGGTGGCGGTGGCCGCCACCCGGGATGAGACCTTGCCGCTGCTGACTGGTGTGCGCATGGAGATCGAGGGCGAGAACCTGGTGCTGATGGCGACCGACCGCTACCGCTTGGCCATCAGAGAGCTGACCTGGAAGCCGGCCCAAAGCGACGTCAGTCGAGTGGCTCTAGTTAGAGCAAAGACGCTACTGGAAGTGGCCAAAGCCTTTGGTCACACCGAGGAGGTTTCAGTCTCGCTGACGGCGCCGGGCATTGCCGACATTATTGGTTTTGCCGCTGGCGGCAAGGAAACCACTTCCCTGCTAATTGACGGTGATTACCCACCGGTGCGCAAGCTTCTGCCTGAATCCCCACCGATTACGGCCGTGGTGGATGTCCAGCAGCTAATTGAGGCTGTCCGCCGCATGAGCCTGGTGGCCGAGCGAAACACGCCGGTGCGGATCATTTTCACCGAAGGGCAGGCCGCTTTGAACGCCGGTACTGGGGATGACGCCCAGGCCTCAGAGGTGGTCGAGGCTCAATTGAACGGCGATGAGGTGACTGTGGCTTTCAACCCGCATTACCTACTTGACGGGTTGGGTGTGATTGGAGCCAAGTACGTCCGGATCTCGATGACCAATTCGACCAAGGCAGTTCTTTTCGAAGCCCAAGACGATCTGGATGGTGAAGCCCGGGCGGACTACAAGTATCTGCTGGTACCGATTCGTTTCACTGTCTAGCTTATTGTTCACCAACCCCGAAAAAAGGGGCCCTGAACAGTGCATCTGACTGATCTGGCGCTAAGCGATTTTCGATCCCACCATAAACTGGTGCTGCGGCTAAGTGACGGTGCGACCAGCTTTGTTGGCCCCAATGGCGCTGGAAAAACCAACATCATTGAGGCCGTTGGTTATCTGGCCACACTTGGGTCACACCGGGTTGCCTCAGATGCTCCCTTGGTCCGTCACAAGGCCGAGCGGGCCATTATCAAGGCCAAAGTGGTCCGGTTAGACCGGTCGGTCCAAATTGACCTCGAAATCAAATCAAGCGGTGGTAGGCGGGCCTGGCTGGGCCGGGCCCCGGTCAGGCGACTATCTGACGTGCTTGGGTTGGTTCAGGCGATTGTCTTTGCACCGGAGGATTTGGTTCTGGTCAAAGGCGGGCCCGAGGCGCGGAGGAGTTTTCTGGACCAAGTCCTAGTTCAACGCCGGCCAGGGCTGGCGGGCACAATCCAAGACTTTGACAAGACCATGCGTCAACGCGGCGCACTACTGAAATCGTTAGCCCAACTGACCGCAGCAGCCAGGCCAAACGCTCTTGATGCGCTTGAGGTCTGGAATGACAAGGCTGCCAATCTTGGTGGGATCATCATGGTTCAACGAGCTGCAGTGGCCAGTGAACTGAACCAGATTCTGGCGCGGACCTACCCGGCCTTCGCGCCGGCCGGCGACCAAGCCGAGGCCACCTACCAGCCATCGATACCAATGACAGGCCTGGTCGAAGCGGACCAAGTGGCAGCCGGTCTAAAGGCCGCCATGACCACCCTCCAAGCCAAAGAGATCGCCCGGGGTGTCAACCTGGTGGGACCACAGCGCGACGAATTGGCCCTGGCCATCAATGGCCATCCGGCCCGCGGTTATGCCTCACACGGCGAGTCATGGTCAATGGCTCTGGCCCTGCGGCTCAGTGCCTTCGAGCTGCTGAAGAACCTAGGCCACGGTGACCCAATCTTGATCCTGGACGACGTTTTTGCCGAACTAGATAGCACTCGCCGCGCCCGCCTGGCTAACATCGCCAGTTCAGTCGAGCAAGTCCTGGTGACCACGGCGGTGTCCGGCGACATCCCGCCTGAGCTTGGTGGCGAGCGGATCGAAGTAGCTGCGGCCAAAGTGGGACAAGATGAATGACAGACCCGAACCAACCGGCAAGGCTGCCAGCCCAGATGACCAGCCTCCTGGCCAGGCCAACGGCCGGCCGGCCGAGCTAGCCGCTTTAGACCGAATCAGGGCCCGAGGGGCCAAACGGCGCCAAGCAAAACCCAGGGCGGCCGAATGGTCCTCGGCTCGCGACCCACAGCCGCTGGCAGATGCCGTCGATGAGCTAATCGAAGTCCAAGGCTGGGGCGGTGAAGTCTCGGTGGCGGAACTGGTGGTGCGCTGGGCCCAAATTGTTGGCCCGGCCAACGCCGAACACTGCCAGGTAACCGGCTTCGACAATGGTTTGCTGACAATTGAAGCCGACTCCTCAGCTTGGGCCACCCAAATCGGTTGGCTGGTCGAAACCATCCAAAGCCGGATTGACCAGGAAATAGGCCAGAACCTAGTGACTGGAATCAGAGTCCGGGGCCCGGCCGGCCCACCTAGAGCCAAGGGCCGCTGGCGGGTCAAGCCGCCGCCCTAGCCACGACCAGCCGAACGATGGCTAGCGCGAAGCGCTGACCAGAGCCAACGCCCACTTCGAAGCCACCAGGGCCTGGGCCTGGCGGTGTTGTTAGCCGGTTTGCCGGGCGAGTAGAATAGGTCACTGCAATCGCTCGCACGTGTCTTAGGATCCGGACGCCGTGGGGCCCCTTTTTGACCCGCCCCCGGCGCGCGTGCCCGGGCAAGAAAGACGGTGAAGTGGCAATCGACGAGTCAACATCCGTGCCTACCGGTTATGACGCCGGTGACATTACGGTTCTCGAAGGCTTGGACGCGGTCCGTAAACGACCAGGGATGTACATTGGCTCGACCGGAGAACGCGGCTTGCACCACCTGGTCTACGAGGTGGTTGATAACGCTGTAGACGAGGCCTTGGCCGGGTTCGCCAGCCGCATTGAGGTCACCATCATGCCCGATGGCGCGCTGCGGGTGATCGACAACGGCCGCGGCATTCCGGTTGATGAGCACCCGGTCGAAAAGAAGCCAGCCCTGGAGGTGGTGCTGACGATGCTGCACGCCGGGGGCAAGTTTGGCGGCGGCGGCTATGCCGTTTCTGGTGGCTTGCACGGGGTTGGCGTCTCGGTGGTTAATGCTTTGTCTTCGCGGCTTGAAGCCATGGTTTGGCGCGATGGTTTCACGTGGAACATGACCTTCGACCACGGCGAGCCGGTGGGCCCACTGGAACAGGGCGCTCCGACCGGAAAAACCGGCACTGTCATCACTTTCTGGCCAGACCCAGAGGTCTTCGAGACAGTTGATTTCGACTTTGAGACGCTTAGGATCCGGTTCATGCAGATGGCCTTCTTGAACAAGGGGCTGACCATCTCGCTAATCGACATGAGACCAAAACACTTCTCCAAGGTTGAGTCGGACCATGCCGCTGAGGAGCCAGAATCCTCCCGGCGGGTGACCTACCGTTTTGATCGCGGCCTGATCGACTACGTTGGACACTTCAACGCCGCCCGCAAGGCCGAGCCGGTTAATCCAGAGATCATCTATTTTGAGGCTGAGGCTGGCGATAGGACCATTTCGGTGGAAATAGCCATGCAATGGACCACGGCTTACTCCGAGGCCGTCCATACCTTTGCCAACACCATCAACACCACTGAAGGCGGTACCCACGAGGAAGGTTTCAGGGCAGCGTTGACCTCGCTGATCAACCGCTACGCCCGCGACAAGGGACTGCTGAAGGACAAAGACGAAAACCTGACCGGGGATGACGTGCGGGAGGGTTTGACCGCGGTGATTTCGGTCAAGCTGACTGAGCCGCAATTTGAGGGTCAAACCAAAACCAAGCTGGGCAACACTGAGGCCAAGACTTATGTCCAACGCATGGTTGGCGACCATTTGGCCGATTGGTTCGACGCTCACCCAAGTGAGGCCAAGTCGGTTATCCGAAAGGCTCAACAGGCCTCGGCCGCCCGGATGGCGGCGCGTAAGGCGCGCGAGGCCACACGGCGCAAAGGCCTGCTCGAATCGGGTGGCATGCCGGGCAAACTGAGGGATTGTTCCTCCCGGGACCCGGCGGTCAGCGAGATATTCATTGTCGAGGGTGATTCGGCTGGTGGTTCTGCCTCCTCTGGACGCAACCCGGAGACCCAAGCCATTTTGCCCATCCGCGGCAAGATCCTGAACGTCGAAAAGGCCAGGTTGGACCGCGCCTTGTCCAACACCGAAATCCAAGCTCTCATCACCGCCTTTGGTACCGGCATCGGCGAAGACTTTGACCTGGCCAAGCTGCGCTACCACAAGGTGGTGCTGATGGCAGACGCGGACGTGGACGGAAAACACATCCAAACGCTCCTACTGACCTTGCTCTTCCGCTACATGCCGCAGCTGATTGAGCACGGCCACGTCTTTTTGGCCCAGCCGCCGCTTTACCGTTTGAAATGGTCTGGTTCGGCCCATGAGTTCGCCTATTCCGATAAGGAACGCGACGCGCTGCTGGCCTTCGGCGCCGAGCAGGGCAAGCGGATCCCCAAGGACAATGGCATCCAGCGCTACAAGGGCCTGGGCGAAATGAACTACCAGGAGCTATGGGAGACCACCATGGATCCGGCCACACGTACTTTGCTGCAGGTCACCATGGAATCGGCGGCGGCCGTCGACGAGACTTTTTCGATTCTGATGGGAGACGATGTCGAATCTCGTAAGGCCTTCATCCAACGCAATGCCCATGACGTTCGTTTCCTTGATATTTGATATGACCGATCGCAGAGAGGTTCGCCTGTGAGCCAGGCCCAGACCCCTAACCCACCGCCAGCCACAGGCCGGATTGAACCGGTTGACTTACAAGCCGAAATGAGGCGTAGCTATCTGGACTACGCCATGTCGGTGATTGTTGGGCGGGCCCTGCCAGATATTCGTGATGGCCTCAAACCGGTCCACCGACGGGTCATCTACGCCATGTATGACGGCGGCTACCGTCCCGACCGAGGTTATTCCAAATGCACCCGGGTAGTTGGCGAGGTCATGGGCCAGTACCACCCGCACGGGGATTCGGCCATCTACGACACCTTGGTTCGTTTGGCTCAGCCCTGGTCACTGCGTAACCCTCTGGTTGACGGACAGGGCAATTTTGGCTCACCGGGCGACGATGCCCCGGCCGCACCTAGGTACACCGAATGCCGCATGGCACCACTGGCCCTGGAAATGGTTCGTGACATAGAGCGCGACACAGTTGACTTCGAAGACAACTACGACGGGCGGACCAAAGAACCGGTGGTGATGCCGGCCCGCTTCCCCAATCTGCTGGTTAATGGTTCGGCCGGGATTGCCGTGGGTATGGCTACCAACGTCCCACCTCATAATTTGCGGGAAGTTGCAGCCGGCATTCAGTGGCATTTGGCCAACCCCCAGGCCAGCTACGAGGACCTGCGCGAGGCTCTGATCGAACGCATTCCGGGACCTGATTTCCCCACCGGTGCGCTGATCCTGGGCACCAAAGGGATCAAGGATGCCTACCGCACCGGTCGCGGTTCGATCGTGATGCGGGCTGTGGTTGAAGTTGAGGAAATCGACGGCCGTAACGCCTTAGTGGTGACCGAATTGCCGTACCAGGTCAACCCTGATCGCCTGGCCAGTCGGGTTGGCGAATTGGTCAAAGACGGCCGGATCCAGGGCATCGCTGATTTGCGGGACGAAACCTCAGGGCGAACCGGCCAACGGCTGGTCATGCTGCTCAAACGCGACGCCGTGCCGAAGGTTGTGCTGAACAACCTCTACAAGCAGACCCAATTGCAGGAAACCTTTGGCGCCAACATGCTGGCCCTGGTCGACGGGGTGCCACGGGCCAGGACGATCGATTCGTTTATTCGCCACTGGACCAGCCACCAGCTTGAAGTAGTAGTGCGCCGGACCCAGTTCCTGCTGCGGGAAGCCGAAGCCAGGGCCCATATCCTGCGCGGCTATCTCAAAGCCCTTGACCGTCTTGACGATGTAATTGCGCTGATAAGGGCCTCTGCCACAGTTGATGTGGCGCGTCAGGGGTTGATCGAACTACTCGAGATTGACGAAATCCAGGCCAACGCGATTCTGGAAATGCAGCTAAGGCGCCTGGCCGCGCTGGAACGCCAGAAGATCCTGGACGAACACGCCGCCATCGAAGCTCGGATAGCCGACTACAACGAAATTCTGGCTAGCCAGGACCGCCAGCGGCAGATCGTCGGTTCGGAGCTGGCCAATGTAGTCGAAAAGTTTGGTGATGACCGGCGCACCCGGATTTTGCCATTTGAAGGTGAGGTTACCGACGAGGACTTGATCCCCGAAGAAGATGTCGTGGTAACCATCACTCGGGGTGGCTACGCCAAACGCACCCGGGTTGACCAATACCGGTCTCAACGGCGCGGCGGCAAAGGCGTCAAAGGTGCGCAATTGCGTGAAGACGACATTGTCGAGCATTTCTTTGTCACCACCACCCACCAGTGGCTGTTGTTTTTCACAAACTTTGGCCGGGTCTACCGGACTAAGGGCTACGAACTACCAGAGGGTTCACGCGACGCCAAGGGCCAGCATGTCGCCAATATGCTGGCCTTCCAACCTAATGAGCGTATCGCCCAAGTCCTGGCGCTGCGGGACTACGAACAGGCCGACTACCTGGTCTTGGCCACTAAACGCGGCTTGGTCAAGAAAACCAGGCTGCAAGACTACGACTCACCGAGATCCGGCGGAATCATCGCTATCAACTTGCGCGAGGACAAGACTGGCGTCAGCGACGAGGTCGTCGCCGCCCGGCTAATTGACGCCAGTGATGATTTGATCCTGGTTTCGCGTAAAGGCCAGTCGGTTAGATTCACGGCCTGGGATGAGTCGCTGCGCCCAATGGGCCGCGCCACCTCCGGTGTCACCGGCATGAAGTTCCGTGGCAGTGACGAGTTGCTGGCCATGGACGTGGTGACAGAAGGATCGGATGTGTTCGTGGTGACGGAAGGCGGTTACGCCAAACGCACCCCGGTTGACCAGTACCGGTTGCAGGGCCGCGGTGGCCTTGGCGTCAAGGTGGCCAAATTGGCGGCCGAGCGCGGCGACCTGGTCGGGGCCTTGATCACCGGGGTCGGCGATGAGGTCATGGTGATCATGGAAGCCGGAAAAGTGGTTCGCTCCAGGGTCGACGAGGTACCAGCCAAAGGTCGCGACACCATGGGTGTGGTCTTCGCCAAACCTGACCCGGGCGATCGCATCATTGGCTTGGCTCGTAACGCCGAAGGCACCACTAGCGACGATGACGAGGGCGAGGATGGTGGCCAAGACAGCGTCGTTGAGGCTGTTCAGTCAGGTACCGTTGGGGGAATGATCTCCCAGAGCGACAACGGAGGTGTCGGATGAGTCCGGAAGAGGTCAAGGACCAACCGGCCAAGCCGGCGGGTCGCAGGGCTGCCGCCCGGCCGCTCGCGCCAGGACCCGCCACCATGAGAGTGGCCGCCGCGGACCGCCGTTCCCGGGCCGGTTCCGGTGCCGGACATGCCATGGACCCGCCGCCAATCATTCGCCCGGCCGCCAAACCGCAACGCGCCACAGGTGAGGTCAGAGCGGTTGGTGCCCTGCCGGCATCGGACGCGGGCACACCTGGCCAACCACCGGCCCCGGGCCTGGGCGGCCAAATTGACGCTTCGGCGCCACAACCCCGGCGATTCCGCACTCCAAAGACCGCCACCGGGCCGGACCAGGCCGCAGCTGCCAAATCAACTGCGGCCGGCGCCGCCGCGCCTGGCGAAGTACCAGCCAGCCCGGCCCCCCCACCAATCCCCTTGCTATCCGGCTCGTCGTTGGTACCGGGCGATGAGGCCGGCACAACTGGCAAGGCCGCCAAGAAGGGCAAAAAAGGGCCCAAGGCCATTCGCAAAATCAAGCTGTCGCTGAGCTATGTCTCGCCTTTGTCAGTGGCAAAAATGTCATTCTTGATCTCATTGGCGGCCGGGATCGCCTGGGTGGTCATGATCTGGGTGTTGTGGACAGCGTTAGACCAAAAACACGTCTTCGCCGAGATCGATTCGATGATCCAAGACCTGGCCGGCGAACCCAAGGCCAGGGAACTGAATCTGATGCAGTACGTTGGCCGGGGCCGGATCATGTCCGGAGCCATGATGGTTGGGGCCATCAATGTGGTTATTGGCACCATATTGGCCACGCTCGGCGCGGTCATTTACAACGTCTTGTCCGCCCTAGTTGGCGGCATCCACATGACCCTTCGCGAAGAGCAGCGCGGGTGAGCCGGCGGCCATTGGCACACCGGCGGTCCGGCGTTGCTTGGACGCCTGCCTTGGGGTAATGTCACGCAGGCGTCTTGAACATGGCGCCAAGGGCCTATAGCTCAGGCGGTTAGAGCGCTTCCCTGATAAGGAAGAGGTCGGAGGTTCAAGTCCTCCTAGGCCCACCCGACGCGAGTGAGGCCAACGACCGCCCGCCAGGTGGGTTGGTTGGGCCGAGCGAGCTAGGGTTGACGAGGGAGATTCCCAAGGATCACCGGAGTGGCCGCTCGGCTACCCGGACCAGAACCCGGCCCGGAGGAGGCAGTTCAATGAAGAAGGTTCTGATCATTCTGGCCGTCCTGGCCGTGGGCGTGTTGGCCTACCGAAAGTACGCCAAGGATCAAGCTGAGCTTGACCTTTGGGCCGAGGTCACCGACCCAGTGGCATAGTTCTCAACCGCCGCCGGCACCGTCGACATGAACGTCTCGATGACGCCGGCCAATCGACCTGAACACCTCGATGACGCCGATTTCCGCCCACCTGGGCAAACGCTCAGATTCGATGATTGAACCGTTCATGTCGATCTGGTCTAGTCATTCAACCGGACAGGTCGATCCGGACTTGTCATTCAACCGTTCAACTCGATCCGGTCAAACCTGAGTCTCCGGTTTTGCGGCCTCTTGCCGTGGACTACGGCCGGCCGTGACCCGACCACCATCATTCCTGGGCGCCAGGCAGACCAGAAGCCCGCCGATCCGAAAACCGTGTAGACAAGACTAGGGATTCCTTCCACCTGGCCGCCCATCTTTCAGGTTGGTTTGAGGGGTTTCAGGCTGGTGGCCTCGGTGTATACCGGGTTTCGGGAATGTCATTTGCCACGTGCATGGGACCGGTTGAGGGGTTGTTTTGCCACGAGCATGGGACCACCTGTTTTGCCAGTTATGGGACCACCACGGTGTTGCGCCGGTGAGTCCTTTTCACGGCGGGA